>NZ_JAVRBM010000130.1:0-16208 GCF_034531255.1 Nostoc sp. ChiQUE01b
ACATTTTCAGATTTGTTTTAATTTTTATTAGTAAATAAGATGCGGCCGCCCTGATCAATACGGTTCGGTTAAAGGGGAAAGGGGAAAGGTTTCAAATACATCCTTTACCCCTTACCCGAATGGCACGCTCGTTAAGTTGGAGAGTAGGCAGCGTAAGGATGCTCCAGGGGCAGGGGTGCAAGGGTGCTCCAGGGGAATTTCTAAATATCAGTTCGTATACCTTAAACTTCTTCTTTCTCCCCTGCTCCTGGAGCACAAGAGCTGCCTCAAAGATTTTCCCTTTTCTTAGTGCCATTCACCCCTTACTCCTTAACATGAACCCAGACCACAAGGGAAGTTCATACTGCTTATCTGAACCGTATTGGGGTAACGCCTGTTGTCGTAGAGACTCCAGTTGAGTCAGTGGCAAACGACCAAACTGACAATTATCAACAGAAATCCCTGGTGGCTGATGCTGTTGAAGTTGTGTCAACCGACCACCCCCCAAGTGAAGCGGATTTTGCTGCTGCGGCTAAGAAACTCGTTCCTCCATCTCCACGACGGATCGGACGTTCTGTTTCGGAACCATTGGTTCCGGAAAATCCTCAAGTCGAAGTAGTAGTTGCTTGGGATTTTTGGAAAGAGCAATCGAAAAAAACTGATCGGTATTTGAAGTCACAATTAAGGTTGTGGCAGGGTGGATGATGGGGAGGGAATTGGTGCGTTCGTGATTTATTAATTGCTTAACTGTCTTATCTGTCCTTGTATTTTTCTAATAATGCTGAGAATATATTTTAGTAATTACCAAGCTTACTTGATTGATGTAAAAAACTTTCTGTAAGTCTGTGTAATTTAAAATACGTATTTGATACAAAGTGGCAAAGTAAAAAGGCGATCGCAGATTTCTCACTAGTAAGTTTCAAAAGTGCGATCGCTACGATTATTACTTTCAGCAGAGGAAAATCATCAACCTTTGTTAAGTGGATTTGGACAAGTAAAGTTATTCAGCAGGAGTTTTACCATGAAGAGTTTGCATCTCATTAAAAAAGTAGTTGCTTTCGTTTTTATAGTGTTTAGCTTGAGTTTGATGTTTCAGAATTCTAGCTTTGCACAGGCATATTCTTTGCAAACACAAGATTCTGTTTATCTATTAAGTGCAACTAGTACATTAGCTCCTCCATCAAGGTCAACAACCCCTCAATTAGAGAAAATTGAATGGCAAATCACATCTGTTCCCATACGTCCACTTTTACCTGGAAAAGAATGGGAAGCTGAGACTATAGAAAATGGTAATAAGTTATTAATTAAACATGGAAACAAAGAAGCTTTAACGCTATTAAGCTCAGCAAATTCTCAATTAGAGAAAATTGAATGGGAGATTACATCTGTTCCCATACGTCCACTTTTACCTGGAAAAGAATGGGAAGCTGAGACTATAGAAAATGGTAATAAGTTAGTCATCAAACATGGAAACGAGGAAGCTTTAACGCTTGTCAGAAAACAATAGCTTCGCGGTTACAAATTAAAATGCATATAGCCCCAATACGGTTCGGTTAAAAGGGAAAGGGGAAAGGTTTCAAATACATCCTTTACCCTTTACCCCTTACCCCTTAACATGAACCCACACCACAAGGGAAGTTCATACTGCTTATCCGAACCGTATTGCATATTGACTTTCTTGAGGGGTTTGTCCAAGAAATCCAAGAACCGCCTGATGTAGTGCCGATATGATTGAACAGATGAATGAGCTTTTCCATCTAACCATAGACTAATCAACTTCGCCTCTGCCTGCACTGTCGGCAGAGAAGCGGTCGCTTTGTTAGCAAAGCGAGCGCACTTTTGTGAATATTTGCCTGAGTCAATTTTGTTTAAAATTAGTAGTTTTGAATACTAGTATTGAATGGCTTAGTTGACTTCATATCATAAGCAAAACTAATAAATTAACTAGTATAAGAGCAAATTTTGCACCAGAATATGATTCCGCTGTTATTGCAGAGAATTTTTCAAATGCTATTTGCTGTACAATGACAGCATACTATTGATATATATGCCTGCTCTGTCTCGCGCTAGAGGCGGGGTTTTACTATTTCTGTGTAAAACCTGCCCCACGAATTAAGTAGGTCGGCGCGAAAAAAACTTAACTATATATTTTTATTTCTTCTTAATGCGTGAATTTTGAATTCAAAAAATGGTCAATTAAGTTAACTCAATTACCGCTATCGGTAGCAAAGTCAATCGCTGCTTATTCTTTAGAATCTTAAAGCTCCAGTCCTCGTTTATAACTGCGTTTCTCTGATTGCTCCTGCTTTAATTGCTCATGCTGCAACTGTTGATTCCAATCGATAGCTTTGGGTTTGTTTGTTTTAGCCAGAGGTAACATTTGCTTAATAATCTGTGCTGTCTGGTCACCAGTTTCTGTATTATCATAAGCCAGTTCTATAGTCTTAATTGTTTTGAGAAACTCCACTGGTAGACTTTGGGGACTGTCGGCAACCAAATACATGGTTGTTGTTTGTGACACTTGAGCTTTTCTTGTCAACTCAATTATGGAAAGGGAGATGGCATCAATGGGAGATTTACATAAAACCACTCGTTCAACTTCATCAGTTGGTTTACCCCCCATGCAGAACCAAAACCAGCCGGAAGTACGTTTAGTTCCTTTCTCGTAGCCCATAAAGGTATTATCTTCACCTCGCGTCCCTCGCAAGAATGCCCCGTTAACCTGTTCATCTAACGAACGCATCACAAACACAGCATTTTGTTGCTCATCAGCGTAAATAAGACCCCGCTCTTTAAGAGCCTGAATCAAGTTTGATGCTAATTTTCGCTTAATAGTCAAGTAATGATGTACTCTTTGCCATTGGGTTTCATCGGCAACCGGAGGTAAGAACTGTGGTACTGGTTCAGTCTGGGCGATCGCCCTCGCCTCGACTTTAGCTTTATGCGCGGCTGCACGAGCGATGCCCGATTCGCCAAAGCGGTCATGAAGCCATGCTAGAGCGCCTCGAAAATTGCACTTGTTAACGTGCATTACCAAGTCAATAGAGCCACCGCCGCCCTTTTCTTGACTAGGGTGAAAGTCGTAGAACTTGGAATCAGCACTAATACTAATGATGTGATGCAGCCCTAGCCATCGCCGCAATTGCTTAGTGTCGCGGTCTAATCCCAACTGCCAAGCCACATCTTCCAGGGGTAAATCTCGCAGTTGGTCTAATTGCTGCCTGGAAAGATGGTTTTCTTTGACTAACTCAACAGCACGTTGTTCTGTTTCCTGGCGGGATTTTTCGGCAACTAGAACATTTTGAGCAGCTCGTTGTGATAATTGTCGTGTGAATTTGCGGTCAGCGAGTTGGTGGTTAATTGCGTGTAGGGCGGAATCAGCCTTAATGCGCTCAAATAACTGTTGTGCAGTTTCTCCTGGAAAAGGGGCGAGTCGGTCAAGTTCGAGGATTAAGGGTTCGCTGTTGACTGCTTGGTAATATTCCTTAACTTTAGTATGGGTTGCCTGACTACCTTTAACTCCCCGCGAGATGCCCAAGGGAGCTAGTGCCGCAGCATAGGAGTCCTGGAGTTTAGACATTTTAAT
The DNA here is from genome assembly GCF_034531255.1 of Nostoc sp. ChiQUE01b. Classification (NCBI taxonomy): domain Bacteria; kingdom Bacillati; phylum Cyanobacteriota; class Cyanophyceae; order Nostocales; family Nostocaceae; genus Nostoc; species Nostoc sp. ChiQUE01b. Next base: position 3,566 of record NZ_JAVRBM010000130.1, read on the forward strand.
GCTGGCTTGTCTGCCATTGCCGCCAAACATCTCCTTATGCGAAAGTTTCTTGGTGCGATCGTTGATTGGCACAACATAAGCATGAATGTGGGGTGTCGCTTCATCTAAATGCAACTCTGCCCGGATGCACTTATCGCCGTAATTCTCCTGCAACCATTTTTTAGAAGCATTGGCGAAATCCCACATTCTTTGGTCATCCCACTCGCCTGCCTTTGATGGGTCATGTGGGCGAAAGTATTCTGGGGATGCCGATAGAAAGATGTCACTGCACAACACCGCATCTTTGCGAGGTGGGTTTTTGGTGGTTCGGGCAATTTTCGCCTCCACCAATTCTTTTAGGGGTGGTTCCCCAAGACTACCTAGAAGTCTAATATTAGTTTTGGTGGGATCGGCATTAGGTGTATCCTGAAGCCGAGCAGTATGTGCTTCACTGCCACCGACATTACCAAAAGATTTTAATTTCTCCACCCGCAGTATTGCAAGAGCTACCATTTTTGTTAAGGCGACAAACGAGGAGTGACAGCCCCGCAGGGCGAACAAACTTTTGCGTCCGAGTGAGGCGTTAAGCCGAACGAGGATGGGCGAAGCCCACCCGCAGGGCGCGAAAGTGAAGTGAGTACACCATACATGGTAACCCCTCGAAATCCCCTTTTACCCGCCACCGCTACACCACCGAAAAACTCATTAGTGCCACTAAAAAACTCATCTGCACCACTCTTGAATTTGTCAATTACTTACTATTTTTTTAGCTTTTTATTGTTTTTTGCACCACTAAAAAACTCATTAGTGCCACTAAAAAACTCATCAATACCACTCTTCTTCTCACGGTATATTAATAGTGTGTTTTAATACAATTGAGTATTTGGTTACTTGTCATGGCTACACAAAAAAATAAAGATGTTGAATTACCCAGAATTAAACGCAATATCAATTCTCGGTCTGGAAAAGTTATTCACTATTTATTAACTCATGACTCAGACAAAGCTGCCACAGAGTTAGCGATGGAAGCAAATAACTCTTATTGGTTAGTTGAAGCCTTATCTGGTTTAGTTGGACAAGAGGAGTTAAACAAAGCTTGTTGGTGGGCTATCGACTCTTTAGTAGCAAAGCTGATTAAAATTATGAGGATTGGAGGTATTGAGAGATTGCCAACGTCTTACCAATTACTTTTAGGAACAGATGTTATTTCCAGTGCTATCTCTACCACTAAATCTGATAACGCTCTCGCTACGAATAATAGTTCACAACAGCAGTTGAATGAGGACGGTGATTATAGTGAAAATAATAATGATGCAGAAAATGAAGATGATGACTGGAATATGAATATCAAAGCAACTCCAGAAATGATTGCAGCTAATCTAGCACTTCAACAAAAGGAATAAAATGACTCCTTTAAATCAATCTGATCCAATTAAGCTCGTTTTGACTTGTGACTTGGGAGCTAGCCTCAATAAGATACTCGCTCAAATCTATCCTGATGGCGTACCATTCGTTATAACTCTGAGTCCAGAAGTTGCAGACGTAGAGAAAGAGTCTGTCAAAGGTCTAGCTGTAGAAGCTTCTGCTCAAAATGCAGCTTGGGTAGGGATAGGCTTGGAGTATTACGTTTTGGGTGATTTGGCTAGAACTGTCTTTGCTGGTACATCTGCTGTTCGTGACTTGAAATACCAGTATGCTCTACCTAAACTGGCTAGTTTAGTGTGGTTAGCTTGTCGTCATTTTAAGGTAGAAGAGGCTGAGGTTTATGTATACTTGCTCCTACCTCCTGGCGAAAAAAAAGATGGTGAGAAATTAGGTAAACAGTTGTATCTTGCACTGAAGCAAGGAATCATGACACCAACTGGGCGATTAAAGCTTAGACAACGTAATTTCTATGTTTCCAATGAAGGTGCGGGTGTTCTCTCACACCGTTGGCAGACTTTGGCTGGCGCTTATTCTCGACAGAGAATCGGAATGCTAATGTTAGGTTATCGCAACGCGAGTTTTATGCTCATTGAAGGTGGAAGCCAAACTCTAGCAGAATCTACTGATTTAGGGATGAATTGGTTAGTAGAACGATTTGTAAATCGTACTGCGGTTGGCTTATCTAAGGATGATTCAAGCGTCGTGAAAGCTTTGGTGTTGGCCGCTATCGGAGAGTTTAACGATCTACGCTCTTTATCACGTAAAACGAAACCGACTGAAATAGATACTGATTTAGCAGACTTTCAAGAATCTTTAAACCTTGTACGTCGAGAGTATTGCCGCGCTTTGTTACGGTGGATCAGAAATATCGCGTCCGTAGATGAAATTCTAATTTGTGGGGGTACTGGAGAATTCGTTCACAAAGAACTGACGGAGTATTTTACCCAAGAACAAATACCTATCGTGTGGAATGGTGGGGTAAAAATTCCGGCTAATCTAGATACTAAGAATTTAGGAAATAGGCTGGCTGATGTTTGGATTTCTCATCTAAACCATATTGAGATGCTAGATGCCAACTTTGGTTACGAACGTAAACAGCCGTTAGTTCCTGAACCAGCAAAAGAGCCTAAACTCGAACCATTACCCCAAGTAAAGTTAGAACCTGAAATTAAGAAGCCGATTGGTGAAACCCGACCCAATCACGATCCTTGGAAAAACTTTTTACCAATGAAAGAAGGCATATAGATATGGATAGTACAGAGCAACTGGCCCAAGAGGCAAAACAACATAGCTTTGATCAAAGGTCTGTAAATATATTTGAGAGTGTTTACCAAGATGCAGGGGTCACCAGCATCAAGAGTATGAGCATTAAAGACAGCGATCGCATCCTATCAGTGTTAGCTCAAGAACAGGCAACACCTGAATTTATCAGAGGATTCCTAATTCATGCATGGCAAGAAGGCATACCAGTTGATATAGTCCAACATATTCTGAATAGCGATCGCGACGGGGATGGGCGTACTCTTGCACAAGAATTGTTCACTGATGGTAGCGATCCGTTTGAAGCAGATCAGCCCCAACGACAGTTCCGAAACGGGTGTACCAAAGAGATAGAGCTTTAACTTGTTATGAGACACCTAACTTTAGTTAGGTGTTTTAATTAACTAAAGTTAGGTGAAAGATTTGATGTTTGTTCAGTGCAGTTTTAACTAAAAATAGATAGACTTTTGACAGCTTGAAATTTAGAGTTAGGAGGTTGTATGAGCAATATATTAATCAAGCCGAAAAAGGACGTGAGAGTCCACGATAAAAACTTATCTACTCATCAAAATCGTAGAGAAAGCTTGGAGACATTAGTATTTCAAAAACTTGAGCAAGGTGAAGATCCAACTCAAGCAATAGCATTTCTCACCTACTTGAAAAATACAGAGCTGGAGAAAGAGCAACACAAACGGTTACGGCAAGAAGCCCAAGAGAAGTCAGTGTTTAGCTCTTTGCAAAGAGTAATGATTACTGCCTTCGCCATTCTCGGTATGATTGCATTCTTCGACAGGGTATTTAATGCCCAGGAATTATCTAAAGCTGGTGCAACACCGCCTGTTGTAAATAATCAACCAAGAATAACCAACTAGAGATATTGTTTTCGGTAGTTTTGGCGCGAGAGCTTTTGAGATTTTCTCTGTGTCCATTGAAAGAGTGGAGTAAGCTGTTGGACATCAATAAAAGATGACTGGTAAGTAGTATTAAGAGTATATCTGGCAATTACATTTGCTAAAACACGCAAGCAACGCAAGGGCTGACTTGTGATTTGTTCTTCAGCGAAACGCAATACTATCCAGTTAGCTTGGACAAAACATTTGTTGCGGTAATCATCCATACCCACGCAGTGAATCTGTTCCCCACTAAAACTAAATGGTTCATCAATCTCCAAATCTATATGCAAGTTTGTACTTGGTTCCACGACAACAAAATCAGCGCTATAAGGGCGGTCGTGACCGGGGGGTGAAAACTGCTGTTGGGATGAAGCACACGACCCAAAGTAATGTTGCAGTATCTTGCCAAACTCTAATTCCGAAGCGCCCAATCGCGTGTTTTCGTTTGATTCTGAAGGTAGAATCAATGGCTGAAATTTGCCTGATTTGACGGCAGTCGGCACAAATATTATTGGATAACAAGGACGATTAGGACGATTATTCATGGCTGCTTTAATTTCTCAACTTTTTAATCTGATTGAACAGCAGAACCCTCTGATTGCAGTGGAGTCTCCATTACAGGAGCGAGTAAGGCTACTTGAAATGCTTAGTGAGGAATGCGCCTTAAGAAATATTAACTGCTATTTATGGATGTTGGAGGACGATCTACTTTATCAGTTGCACATTAATGAGCGACAATTAAGCTTAGAACAATTAAGTGAATATAAGCCGAATACGACTAAGGCTGTACGCGAAGATTATTTTGAAATTCTGCGATTTTGGAAAACGACTTCTCAACAAGGGGTTTTGATACTGGAGGGGATATTTCCCTGGATTGGTCAAGCAACTATTGACTCTGATTTTTTCCTGACTGGGGAGTGGATTAAGTCAGCGCTGATCAATTTGAAACTCTATAATCAAGATTCCCATAAAACAGCCGTATTGTTAGGGCCAAACGCCAGTCTTTCATCTGATATAGCGGCTCTAATTCCTACTATTACTCAAGAACTGCCGACAGTAGAGAAGGTCACTGCTCACTTAGAGTCAATCTTGCCCACTACATATAGCTCCATAGAAATCGGCGAAATAGCAAACGCCTCTGTAGGAATGTATTTGGCAGATATTGAGGCAGGTCTTAAAAGTGCGATCGCCGAAACTACTGTTGAAATTCAAGAAGTTTCTTTAGCAGACAAACTCTCTAATTACAAAATTAGCCTATTTAAACGAGTCTACAATATTGAATTTTTCCAGCCTTCGGCTCACGCAGTTGGAGGACTAGAACTGATGCAAGAAGTGTTTAGGAAATACAAACGTTTGTTAACACCAAGCGCGAAAGCGTACAATCTTAAGCTACCAAAAGGGGTGTTATTGGTAGGGCCACCAGGAACAGGAAAATCCCACTCTGCCAAAGCTTGCTCCCAAATCTTGGGATTTCCACTGATTGTTTTGGAATGGAGCAGTTTTCGTAGTTATGGTAATGAGGCAGAATATAAGCTCAAAAAGTTGCTGGGGCTGGTAGATCGGATTAATCGTGTACTTCTGTATTTAGACGACTTTGATAAGGGATTTGCAGGAGATGATGATTTGTCCAGACGACTGGCAGGAATGCTGTTGACCTGGATGCAAGAACGGACTAGCGAAGCAGTAGTTATAGCTTCAGTAAACAACTTGGACTACTTGCCCCCGGAACTAACTAGAGCCGGACGATTTGATGACATCTTCAAAGTCGATTTGCCAAACAATGGAGAACGCTACGAGATATTCAAAATTCACCTGGGACGTTTTGATCGGCGCTTCCTCGATGGAGGAGATGCCTTTACTGAACAAGAATGGCGTCGGCTACTCAAGGAAACACATCGCTGTGTTGGTGCGGAGATTCAAAACATTGTGGAAAGGGCCGCAGCCAACACTTTCTGTGCGATGTTTCCCACTGATGTACCGCCAACTAATGAGCCTCCTGCTTTGGAAATCACGCTGTTGTCCTTATTAGAAGCAAGGCAGAATATCAATCCTTTGGCCATCAGAGAAGCTGACAAGATTGAGAGAATACGAAACAAGGCCTCTCTACAGGGACTACCATCTAGCCCCATCGATGACTCGGTTTACAGCACTGGCAATATCAATATCTTTAGTTGATTATGTTTCCCCTTGCGCTCAAAAGCAATCCTTATGCTCTTGTTTTTAAGGTTATCAAAATTGCTGGCCCCTTCTTAGGGCTATCACTGATATTAGGAGCAGTTGCTAACTGGTATTTGCAAAGCTCTCCTCAACAACTACCGCTCAAATATAAACTCATTCAGGGAGAGCGAACTTTTTACCTAGAGTCAGCCTCATTACCAGAAGAGTTACATAAAGGGCTAAAGTTTCGGACTTTTTTAACGAGTGATAAGGGGATGTTATTTAACTTAGGTAGACGACATACTAACGCGGGCTTTTGGATGTACAAAGTCCAAATCCCACTTGACATTATTTATCTAGATAATGGTGTGGTGACAAAGGTGATTGATAACGTACTCCCATGCCCAAAACAACCATGTCCTGTTTACTATGCTTCTAGTGCTACTCATGTCCTGGAGCTAAGAGCAGGACAAGCCAAGCAAGTTCATATCCGACCAGGGATAAGACTGAAATTTTTACCATTGAATCAGCCAGATTCAGGTTTTAGAATGATTGATTCTTCACGCTAACTAATTATTTTTTCTTATTATTGACGAATGTATTGTTTCTTCATAAATTACTTGAATTAAGACAAGCGCGTTCACCTAACATTTAATATATAAAAGTAGCAGTATATTGACATTATGATCCGTATAGTAATTATTGAAGGGCAGGGTCTTTTACGCTTGGGATTGGTCAATGCAATATCGCAATCCCCAATTATGGAGGTTTGTGGAGAGGTAGCTTGTGCAGCAGAGGGCATTAAGTTAGTTGCAAAAACCTTACCCGATATTGTGATTATCAATATTTCTTTACCAGATATGGGTGGTATTGAAGCCACAATTGCAATTAAACAACTGTTTAACTGCAAAGTGCTAATTTTGACGCATCAAGATGACGAAGAAATAGTGACCCTGGCATTAAGTGCTGGGGCTGACTCGTATTTGCTTTCGACTTCTGAGCCAGAAATTCTCAGATACGCAATTGTTAAGACAAAAGAAGGAGAATGTTGGATCGATCCAAAAGTCTCAAAAAAATTTTTAACCAATAACAGCAATATCAAAGAGGAGAAACACACAAACCTGAAGGGAAAAAACTTTAGAGTAACTTTAACAACCACGGAACTGCGAACACTTAAGTTAATGGCACGTGGTTTATCAAATGAGCAAATTGCAGAACTGATGAATGTAACAGAAGGTACGGTCAAATCCTACGTTCATTTGGTCAACAAGAAATTACAAGCTCACAACCGTGTTCATGCAGTTATGCGTGGAGTCAAACTTGGATATTTTAATTACAACACCGTAATTTTTGAAGTACTAAATGCTTGTCCTGAAAAAAGATACCAGCCATCATAACGAGCAACTGTTGAATCAAATCGAAATAAAGGAGTGTAAGTTTTGGAAATTAAAAATGCCGTATTCAAGAAGGCAGAAGGCAGTCCCAATGAAACAAGTTCCACCACCAAGCATGAAAGTATCTTTCTCCCCCTGCCTCCCCTGCTCTTTCAAGTCACGAGGCAGAGGGCATCAGACATTCCAACTGAAGCTTCCTGCCTCCTGTCCTCTGCCTTTGTTGGTCTTGGTAATACTTGCTTTTTCGTTAGTTATAGGGTCATGTCAGGCTAATAATGTTGATGCACAGACAAATGCAGAATTGCGTAGGGTTGAAGGATTAGTCAAAAGTACACCCCCACTTCATAAAGTTTCGTGGAAGGTTTGTGGGGTACAAAAAATTGTCTCTATGTCTCGTAACCTCAAAAATCAATGCTTAGAATCAAGTCAGTTAGTCTGGGGGCCAGCTGGACAATATGAAATGGTGCGGAGGCGAGAGTTCACTACGGGGATAGACTTACATTTGTTTGCCAAGTCACGAGGATGTTTGATTAAGGGTGAACCCGCAGCCGAAGGTTATTACTTGATGAAGGATTTTCATGTAGGGGCAGCAAATGAAGAAGCTACCCTTCCGAAACCCACATCTGATATCAAAATTCAGCAATTGACGACCAAAGAAAAAGCAGTTGCACTGTATAAATTTTTAACTTCCGAACCAGATCCTGTATTAATGGGAATCCGTAGCAGATATGAATGCCAAGCTAAACAAGAGTGGCTTCGTAATCCCTAGCGGCAAGCTGGCGCAACAGTCGGGGATTCTACCTCGACTGAACATTCCCTCGCACAAGAGCCTCTTCACGAACTCTTTGTTGTTAAAAATAAAACAAGTAAGAAAGAAGGGAAGAAAAAGAATGACTAACTTAACTGCCAAGAAACTAACAGCTGAAGAACCAACTTCAATCCAATCAAATGATGAACAATCAAATGTTCAAATGGATAATTGCAGATTGGTAATTGTTACTGGTGATAAAGGGGGCGTGGGTAAAAGTACTTTTGCTAGAGCTTTACTACAAACATATTTGGATAACAAGCGAGAGTTTGTAGCATTTGACGCTGATACATCAAACCCACAGATCAGAAGATTTTACGGCAATGAATGCGACGTTCAGCCTTTTGATATTTTTACTAGAGGTAAAGCCGACGCTTTTCTGGACGATTTGAGAACATTCATGTCACCACGTGTCAAGCCAGGAGAATCAATTTTACCTAGAGGTAAATTCTTATTTTTACTAGAGTTACCATCGCAATCAATTCAATACTTTCGGCTGTTTGAGAAAGAGATGGGCTTTTTTGAATTATTGCAAAAGGAGCTTCATTCACGAGTAACAATGACAGCAGTAATAAACCGGACAAAAGATTCTGTTAACCAGTTACTGCAAATGCATGACTTTTGCAATGGTCAGGTTGATTATCTGATAGTAAAAAACTTATTTTTTGGAGAGACAGATGCCTTTGAAAGATATGATAATTCTTCAAAAGTCAAAGAACTCAAAGAAAGTGGGGTCAAATTACCAGAAATATATATGCCAGATTTAATAGCTCATGCCTATGATTACCTCGATGAAAATAACTATTCTTTTGCCCAAGGAATAGCACAAAATGAAAAGTTATCAGTTAGGGGTAGAGTTAGTCGTTGGATGGAGAACTTTAAGGAATCAATTACTCCAGTAAAAGACTTGTTGGGACTGAAAGATGTCACTCTCTCCTAGACGTTTGATTATGACTGTAGGTGATTCTCGTGTTGGAAAATCTACAGTTATGAGATTGTTAATTGATTTATTTTATGCCCAAAAGAAGCTGATTAGAATTTATGACCATGATACCCGTTATAAACTAGCTGCTTATTCCCAAACAGTTCCAATTGAAAACATAGATTTTTTTCGAGGCGGAACTGACATCATCCTAGAAGAATTCAAAGGTAATTGTGACGCGATCGCTGTTGATATGCCAGGGCAGTATTTAGATAAAGTTTGTCAATACATTTACAAAGTGCATTTATTTAAACTACTTAATGACTGTGGCTGGCGGCTAACTTTTTTACATCCGATATCTCATAGATTAGATTGTCTAGAATACTTGGAACAATTGCTAGAGTTTATTGGTTCGGCGGCTGATTATGTAGTAGTGAAAAATCAATATTTTGATAAACAGTTTAGCCAGTATCAGCGCTCGCCAGTATATGAAAAGTTGGCTAGATTCAACGGCACTGATATTATCTTAAAAGAGTTGAATAAGTATAGTTACGAAACAATAGAGAGTATGGGCTTGCCTTATTCAGCAGTAAGTAAGCATCTAGAAATCTATTCGGTATATCGAGCCTATACTTATCGTTGGGCTAAAAGTTTTTACTCTGCTGTGATAAATAATTACACTGCGAAAAATTACTTGGGATTGACTAAATCTCAACGGTTAGAAGAATATGAATACACTTTCTGAAGCAGAAAAACAACGCATTCAAGAGCTTTCATCAGAGATTGGATTTGACCCAGAAGACCCAATGTTTCAAATCATGAGCATACTGGGGAACTTTGAGGAGATGATGATTCAATTTCCTGCTCAAATGGAGGCACTTTTAGAAGCAGGCGGATTAATGATTGACCAAAAGTTACAATCAGCTAGTAAAAGCGCTGAGGTGATGCAACACGCAGTCATTACCGCAGCTGTTAAGGATGTATTGAAGCAAGAAATGCAAAGGTTCAAGCCAGGGGTATCTTTGGGTGTTGAAGCTCCTCAAATTGGTAAGGTAAAACTAGGCTTTTGGCCTATTTCTGCTATCCTTGGCGGCATGATTGCTGTGGGTGCAATCCTTGGTTCGCTCACTACTCAAAATGTAATTGCTAATTATATTAGCGATCCCACCACTGGGTTTACTGCCAATGATATCAAGCTTCTGCAATGGGTAAACTCAACTGAGGGGAAACAAGCCCGACAGTTAATTATAGACAACAGAACTGACCTTGAGGTTTGCCGCCGGGACGACCGTTTACTGGGTCGCTGTGTAATTAAAATCAGGAAGTCCAAGTGATTAGCCTTTCATAATACCAAAACCAAAAGTTTTACTTTCTCTAAAAGAGAAAGTCGTAGAAATCGCTATATTCGTTGGCTTAATTGTTCTAGCGATTTATGAATTTGATATAAATGTTATGGAAGCAGCATTTTATTTGCTACTAGCGGCAATTATTTCCCCTTTCTCCAAAATTGATAAGCCAGCAAAGCGTTAGCGAAGCTCGCAGTTGGCGAAGCCTCTCGTAGAGAAGGCATCGCTACTGACTTGTAGTTTCATTGGAGGTACTTTAATGGGCTATTTCAGTTAATCGTCAATCTCTGGGCTATTATTTTTTTGCTGCTTGCGTTGTTGAAGGCGTGATTGTAATTGTCTTTGTTGCTGTTGGCTATTGTCAATAATCTGCCTAATCTCTTGTTTCTCAAGGTTGTCCTGTAAAATTGTAAACTCTCTACTGTCATCTTTCTCGGCTTTAAAAGCTAGGTTTGGGTATGTAGGTTGGGGATTAGTGCGTTCGACGCTAACAATCTGTTTATTATCTTGTACCCGAAGCTGGGTTTTATACCCATCAATATCATATCCGCGGATTTGATTACCCAGGCTCTTACCCTTGGTGATAATATTGTCCATTACTGTTCTGATAAAAGACTTTTTCGAGTTATCTGTTAAACGTGCTTCTAGAAGTGCTTCACTTTGCCTTTGAGTCTTACGCAAAGATTTCTCTCGTTGTTGGATTCGTTGTTTAAATTGCTCAAGTTGGGACAGCACACTTTGCTGTCTCGGCTGAGTATTCTGCGGAGATTCCACTCCAAATTTGTTCAAGTACTGGGAGAGATATTTTGTTTTTAGTTGCTGCCTATATTCTTCAAGAGGCTGACCTTTGGATAATAGCTGCCCTAATTCTAAACTTGCTTGCTGTAACTCTTGAGGAGATTTTTGGAAATTATTAGCGCCAACTGTATTAACTCTTTTTGAAGATTTGGATTCTTTTAGTATTCGGTTAAGTCGGGCAATCATCATATTATCTGAGATGCCCACAGGATTAATCTCTCTTACCTTTTCTAAAGTTGAAGTTTTTCTTTCAGGCATAATTATTATTTTGGAGAACTCCTCAAGGAAGTTTCAGTAAATTATAACTCGATATCACGAGATTTACGCTGATTACTTGACTGGCGTTTAGGAGAATAATTAGTATTATGTTTGTTTGGAGATTCAGGCGAAGTATAACTACTAAATTGTTGTTGCCCAGATTTAGCAGATTCTAACTGTACTCTTTTAGCAATTAATCTAAGATTATTCATATCCTCTTCATTAACTTTCACGATCTGAGTTTCATTAGTATTCGTATCAATCTGGACAGCAACTCTTTCTAATCCCTGATTATCTTCTTTAATTAATTTAATAGATGAACGACCTGTATGCTGATTAATTCCAGATTTAATTCTGTACTCTCCTACTTGTAAATGTTTACTCCCTACTGTCTCCATAATCGTAGTAAGCAGTTGTGATACTTCTGATATTTGGAGATTATTAATAACTTTTTGAGTTCCCAGAGGGGCAAGAGAGCCAAGGTTTTGCTTCAGCGTTATAGCATCTTCATAAAATGAAGGTAATTTGCTACCTTGATTCAGGTTATTAGCAATATTTAAAAATTCTTGTCGCTCTATAGAGAGCATATTAAAAGGAGGCTTAATAATTTTTATTTTATTTTTTGAGGCAATTTCAAACTGCATTAGTGGAAAGCTAAAGTAACTATCCTTTTCATCTACCGCACGGTGAATGCTGATTTTGTCGCCAAATTTTCTAATGCTGAAGGCTTCAGTTCTGTAAACAAAACTGCCGTCATCCTCCTTGCCTCCATATTGGTCAATCAGTTTTTTAGCAGCCAGGGCAATTTCTTTATTTTCTTTTTGTATTAAAAAACTTCTGGGTAAATTTTGAGCATAATTTGGGACTTTTCGTTGTTCTGCCCAGTGTTTTTGTAAGTTAGTTTTAGTGCTTGAGCTATTAACGTTATTCTGTGTAAATGATGAATTTTGTACAGCATCAGCATTTTTACTAGTATAAGCTGATGAATCAAGGACAATCTTTTGAGGCTCACTAGTTGCAGAATTCTCTTGTATTTTCTGTACTAAATTGTCAACTTGAGCAGAGTCCAAATTAGCCGGATTCGCTGTAACTGTTCCGTCTGCTTGTTTTTCGTAAAGATTGATTTCTCTACCATCTCTGAGGAAAATTGTGAATCTTAAATCAGGTGGTGGGTTTTGCTGTTGCCACTCCTGCAAGGGTAAAGCTTCAGTCATTGCTTTTTGGTAAGACTCAGCCCCATGAGCGACAATCAAATCGTCAATGCCTTTCTCTGGCCCTGGCAATGAAACTACGCTGACTTTCACACCCGCAGTTTCTAATAATTCTCCAGTTTTAGCGATCGCTGCAAATAGGGGTAAAAGTAGCGAAGCTGTCACCAGCCGCCACGTAATGCCTGAAAAGCT
>NZ_JAVRBM010000131.1:0-15732 GCF_034531255.1 Nostoc sp. ChiQUE01b
TCTCTAGTTAACTTTTCGTTACATACTTGAGATTTTTCCCGCCCACTTACTTACTCACCAGTATTTCCCCAATCATACTTTGTAGTTGATATTACTATGTATTGCGGATCTGGTGGCTATGCTTTTTTTATGTTCGTAACTATAAACAAGATTAATCATTTATTTGTTCGCGTAATAGATACGCGAACAAGCTCTTTTGTCCAAAGTCCAAAGTTATCCATAAGTACAGCTAAATCAAGGAAATTTTTCAGTGCTAGTTCAACTGCTCTCTAAACTTGTATAAAATAAACCTATTATTATCCAATATAGTTAAAATAAAGTATTAATAAATCCCAGACTGTACTCGCCACAAACTGGCGTAAATACCATTGTTTGCCAGTAACTGCTCGTGCTTACCCTGCTCAACAATTTGACCGTCATCCATCACATATATGCAGTCGGCATTGCGAATTGTGGAAAGACGATGAGCGATCGCAATTGTCGTCCGATTTTGGGTAATCATCGTTAACGACTTCTGAATAGCTGCTTCCGTTTCATTATCTACCGCAGAGGTAGCCTCATCCAAAATCAAAATAGGTGGGTCTTTGAGAATAGCACGAGCGATCGCCAGTCGTTGTCGTTGTCCTCCAGAAAGTTTCTGTCCCCGTTCGCCCACAATTGTGTCATAGCCCTGGGGCAGTTGCTCGATAAATTCATCGGCTGCGGCTAACTTGGCTGCATGGATAATCTGTTCTTGATTGGCATGGAAACTACCGTAACAAATATTTTCAGCAACCGTACCGTGGAACAAAAACACGTCCTGACTCACCCAACCAATACATTGCCGTAAATCGAATAAATTGAGGTCGCGGATATCTATGTCGTCAATTAAAATCCGCCCACTCTCTACCTCATAAAAGCGGAGCAAAAGCTTAACTAACGTACTTTTACCTGAACCCGTTGCTCCCACAATGCCGATGGTGGTTCCAGCAGGAATCTGTAGGGACAAATTTTTGAGTATATGGTTGCGCTCATTGTAGGCAAAGGTAATATGATCAAATTGCACTTTACCAGCCACAGTTTCGATTGCTAAGGAGCGATCGCCTCCTGGAATTGCAATCGGGGTATCCAGTAAACCCATGACACGACGTACCGATGCCATCGCTCGCTGATATTCATCCATGATTTTACTTAGTTCGGTGAAGGGCCATAGTAAATCTTGAACAATAAACACCATAAAGCTATAGGTTCCCACACTCAGACGACCCTGTAGCACTTCCCGACCACCTAGATACAGCGTCAGCACAAACCCAAACAAAATCAGAAATCGCAGCACTGGCTCAAAGGCTACACTCAGGGCGATCGCTCGTTTGTTACTGCGACGATAGGCTTCACTTTCAGTATAAACCCGATTGCTTTCATAGGCTTCGGCGGTAAAGCTTTTAATCGTGGCAATACCAGAGAGGTTGTTAGCGAGACGATCGCTAATGATTCCGGCACGATCGCGCACACTGTCATAGCGGGGAGCTAACCGGAATTGAAAGGTGAAGGTTCCCCACAGAAGAAATGGGATGGGTAGCATCGCCAACCAGGCAATACTGGGAGTCAGAAGCACAAAGCAAATCCCCACCGCAAATACTCGTGTGAAGAAGCCGATCAGGTCTTCAGCGCCAGAGTTGAAGAAGCCTTCAAGCTGGTTGATGTCATCATTGAGAATAGATAGCAGGATGCCCGTGCTACGGTCTTCAAAATACGCCAGTTCTAGTGATTGTAAGTGATTATAAGTATCGACTCGCAGTTCGTGCTGTAGGGTTTGCGCTAAATTGCGCCAGAGTTTTTCGGCTGTATATTGGCTGAGGGATTCCAAACCCCAGGTGGCGATCGTCAGCAGTGACAGCACTAATAACTGAGTTAGGGAATTTTGAATGCCAAACCGAGCAATTAACGAAGTTTCTCGTTCGACTACCACATCTACTGCAACACCGATGAGATAAGATGGTGCTAAGTCTAATAGGGTACGCAGAATCGAGCAAAAAATTGCACCCCAGATTTTGGGTTGGTAGGGTTTGGCATAGCAGAGTAGACGCAGGAGGGGATGGAGAAAGGGTTTTGGCATTGTAGTAGGAATGGTGGTTTACAGTTTTGCGATAGGTTTAGAACTTATTGATGAAATATCCCCTGAGTTTTTTAGCCCCGTCTAGGAAAGTAAGGGTCTTGTTTTCCTTCTAAAAGATACTTAGCAAGGTCATCCAGAAAAAGATTCATACCAATGGGACCATAAAATTCCCAGCTTCTTATGTCCGCAATGTAAGCCTTACCATTCTTAAATGCTTTCAGCGATCGGATTAAGGGATGCTGATATAGAAGTGGTGAAGTGTTGTTAATATCAGCAATAAAAAATAGAATATCAGCATCAAAGTCACTAATCTTCTCAATGCTGATTTGAGTAAAATATTCTTGCCTCAGAAGGATTGGTTTAATGGGCAAATTAAGATCTTGGAAAACCTGGTAGTAGTGTGAAGAATTGGCTAAAATTTCAAAGCTGTGGTAATAAGTGTAAATTACTGAGATTTCCAAGCCTCGTAATCGATCGCCCAACTGATTCTTAAACTCTGCAACACGCTCCTGGTATTGAGCAAGAACTTCTTCCCCTTCCTTCTCTTTTCCCATAATTTTGGCAATATGGCGAAAATTTTCTTTGATGGGTACTGGTATTTTGTCTTTCCAAGTATCTATGAGGACAGCAGGGGCAATTTTCGATAGCTGTTGATACGCTAGTTCAGATTGATTTGCTAGCAAAATCAAGTCTGGTTTTAGCTGCAAAATTTTTTCCAAAGAAGGAGTACTTTCTGCCCCCACTGATTCAATTCCTTCAACCAGTTCAGGTAGTAAAGCTGGAAAAAATCTTTTTCCACTCCAATCTTGACCATCACCAAAATGATCAACTGCGGTACCGACTGGTTTGATACCGAGTGCTAGTAAAGAATCGAGTATAGCTTGAGCATCTAAAGTAACAATACGCTTTGGCTTTAGTGGGATGCAGGCTTCACCGAGTCTATGCTTGATGACTCGACACTCGGACGTAGCTTTTGCTTGTGCGGTTGAAAGATTGTTTTTTGAGGTGCTGGGCTTGTGACAAGCAGTAATCATCAACAGAACTGATAAAGCCACTAGCAGAAATGGCTTTATCAGACGATGTATTCGGCGAGTCATCATGATCATTTTGATGTTGCTCACGCAATTAAACAGGATTCTGCTCATGATCTAATCAACAACTTTGAATTGTGAGTTAAAATTCCCAACTGATAGTACCCGTGATTGTAAAAGGGTTACCTCTGTAGACATCAAACCTACCGTAAGCAATTTCTGCATAGTCTATATCGAATAGATTGCGAACATTGATCGCTGCCCTGAAACCATCTCTTCGATAAAAAAGCGCTGCATCAGTTCGGAAGTAACTTCGGAGTACCGCCTCATTTGCCAGGTCGGCTTGCCGCTCACCGACATAAAATAATCCTAATCCAAGTCCCAACCCTTTCAAATCTCCCTGCTGGATTTCGTAGGTTGTCCAGAGACTAACTTGATTTTCGGGCACATTTGCTAATCGGTTGCCGACAGGAGTAGAGTTATCCTCAGTCACTTTGGCATCCGTATAGGTATAGGAGCCAATGACTTTCCACCCAGGCAAAATCTCACCTGAGATATCCAACTCAATCCCTTGACTGCGCTGTTCCCCAGTCTGCACAGAGAAGCCTTGAAACGCCAATACGGGATCGGGATTGGGCGTGATCACATTGGTCTTAGTCAGACGGTAGGCGGCTAAGGTGGTGGAAAGTCTGCCGTCTAGAAAATCTGCTTTGACTCCAACTTCGTACTGGGTTCCCCTGGTTGGCTGAAAGTTTCTTGTTCCATCTGCGGCAAAGCCAAAGGTAGAAGGTCTAAAGGAGCGACTGTAGCTGGCATAGAGAGAAACTGTTTCGCTGGGTTGATACACCAGACCAAGCCGGGGGCTAAACGCACCATCATTTAGAGAGCTGCTCTCAAAACCAGTTCTTTGAACCTCATCAGAAGCCCAATCATAGCGACCTCCAATCAGGAGCTTCAGGTTATCGCTGAATGCAATTTGATCCTGAAGATAAAGCCCGTAGGAGCGACTCGCAAGCGTGAAGTTGCTGAAGGATGAAAAGGGAAGGTCTGGAACATCATAGTTTGGATTGCGGATATCGAGATCGGGCAGACCACTGACATCAAAAAGAAAGCGGTCATCATCCAGCTCAAAATCGTTTATGTCAAACCCTACTAAAACCTGGTGCGAAATTGTGCCAGTGTTGAATCTCCCCAACAATTCAATTTGCCCAAAATAGTTGTCTTCCCTAGTGGGAGAGTTCTGACTAAAACCGTTAGAGAATGTCAAAAAGCGATCGTCCCGAACCCCACCGGGGAAAGTTCCGTTGCGCTCATAGCGGTTTAGCTGTACTGCAAGACTATTCCGAAGCTGCCAGTTATCGCTAAAGCGATGGTTGAACGTGTAGCCAATTCTTTGTGTCTGATAGGACGCATCCTTTGTATTCAGATAGCTCGTAAACAAATTTCGAGGGGTTATGAAGCTACCATCCGGACGTATCACATCTGAGAAAGAGGTCCCAGTGTTTAAAGTGGCACGGCTAAATTCATAGTATAGATTCAGGCTAGTCTGCTCGCTAAAGTTCACAGTGATGGAGGGCGCAACTGAAACCTGTTCACTACCGGTGAATTCTTTGAAGCCGTCCTGTGTTTCATACCCAGCAATCAAGCGATAAAGCACTTTTTTATCAGTCGTCAGAGGACCTGAGAAATCAATAATGGGTTGATAAAAATTACGGTTTCCTGCCTGAAATTCAAGCCTGTAATAGGGTTCACTTAACGGTTGGCGAGTCACCGTATTGACAATTCCACCTGGATCGATCGCACCAAAGAGAACTGAGGCGGGACCTTTGAGAACTTCTACTCGCTCAATGGTTCCAATGGGATCTAATGCATAGATCTCATTACCTTGAGACAATCCGTTGCGGAAGTTGCCTATTTGCTCGAATCCTCTGATGTATCTACCACCCGCTGTGACAGTATTACCCCCGTCAAAAGTACCTGTAACACCACTGACTGTTTCCAGTGCCTCGTTTAGCCTTGTCACATTTCGGTCTTCAAGTACCTGTCGCGGCACCACCTGAATTGATTGAGGAATATCTCGCAATGGTGTATCCGTTCGCGTCGCTGTACTCGCATCTGGTACGTTATACCCATCCTGCTCACCTGTCACCACCAACTCAATCGGTTCATCTTGCTGTGCTGATGGTTGCTGTTGCGGTGTCTGGTTTTCTGGCTTCTGTTCGGCTTGCGGCGTTTGGGGCTGTTGTGGTGGCTGTGTCGCTGTTGCAGTAGAAGCTATCCCAAAAACCAGCCCTGCATCATCATCATATAACTCAACTGTTGGTAAAGACTTCTCACCCACCACCATCACTCGCACAGTATTTGCATCAATATTTGTAACCGTTATTTCAGTAATTCCCTCAACTGGTTTTTCCGAACGAAATGTAAAAGCATTGCCATCAGCTAAACGTAACTGCCCACCAGCTACATCTACAATAAAATTATTACCCGTACTGCGATTTGTGACTTGCAGTTGAGTTCCAAGTGGTGTCTCTAAAATTACCTCCACACCTTGGGGAGTGGGATTTGCTTTTACACCCGTAATCGGTATAACTACCCCTGGGGTCGCGGGTGGGTTGGTTGGTGCTGGTTGTTGTACCAACATTTGAGCGTTAGTTGCGGGAAGTTCGATGTCGCTCAGTTGGGGAATATTTTTACTGACTTCCTGCTTGGCGATCACATTTAGCTCTGTAAAATTAGATTTATGTTCCTCATTGCTTAATTTTTCCTCAGCCAATCCTGGCCCAATTGCAACAATACCTAAAAATCCAGATAGACTAACCACCAACGACAAACGAACACCGACAAACAACTGCCAACGCTTCATAATAGTTCCTTAAAATAACTCCTGACACTTTTTGAAAAGCAAAATACAAAAGTCCCTCAACCTGCTTAAAAAGCTGGCTAAGAAAAATTCGGATACCTGGGATTATTGAAAATAGTTTTTATTTGCTTTGTAAAGCTGAGTATATAAAAGAGTTAGCAATCAAGTCTACTCAAAAAGGGCATCTATCTACTCAAAAAGGGCATCACGCTATTTTATTACCTGATAAACACTGGCTTGGTGTGATGCAGAATCGGCGCTTAAAAGCAGCAGCAAAGTGTCCTGGGTTAGAATAACCAACTTGATTAGCTACTTCGGCAACGGTAATGTTTCCTTGTCGCAGTAACTGTTCTGCACAGTCCATGCGTCTATTGGTCAGATAGCCAAACACTGTTGTACCGAAAAGTTCAGGAAATCCGCGTTTAAGGGTGCGAGTACTTACCCCTACCATCGCGGCTAATTCTAATAATGAGGGGGGATTATCGAGACGGGAGATGAGAATTTTCCTTGCGTAATCAAGTCGGGTGATGGTTTTTGGCTTTAGGCGTAGTGGCGATCGCAATTTATGATCATCTGCGATCAGTGGAGCTAGTTGTAATGCCATCAACTCCAACACCTTACCTTGCAAATATACCTGCTTTGTTATTCCTTGAAAACGACAGTTAATAATTTGCTGTGCTACTCCCTGTATCGCTGGAGTGGTTTTTGGGTAAAGTTGTGTCTGCCAGTCATTACCCTTTGCTAGTAGTTTCAATTGAGGAAGCATTTCTCCATCCTCTCCAGGGAAGAAATTTATCAACATCGACGGTGGCATCAAAATTTGAACGCCTAAAATATGTTGAAATTTCTCAGTCTCGTCAGTCATCTTAGGTTGAATCCCACCACCTGAAATATGTGTGTATCCTTCCCCAAACCTTCCGTAGTCGCTTTTGATTTTTCCTGAAAGTAGGACATCAAAATGTAGGGGATGTTCGGAAAGGGGTATTTCACGACGCACATCATCGTGATATTGCCAATTAAAAATTGAAAGCCAGAGATGTGGAAAGACCTCTATGTTTCTTTCACAACCTTTGCCCAGTTGTTTGGGTATTTGATAAATAGTTTCAAATTTCTCTGGATTTTGCGAGTTGCTACGTTCGGCTTCCTCCCACAGTTCGGAATCTTCTTTGTGCGTTAGGGTGATGGTCATGACTGGTGTTGAGTAATGATAATTTATATATAATGATAAATTTTATCAATAAAAAGCTAATTGTGATTTGAAGGGAGCAACGCGATTTTGTGAGGTTGGGCGAAAAAGGTGCGATGCCTTCGGCGGGCTACGCCTACGCTAAAAATCTTATTTAAGTATAAGGTAATTTTATTTACAATAAAAACATGGTTAAACACGATAATTTATCTTGATGAGATATCTCAAAAAGATTACTGGCAAGTTATTTGACGATTATTTGCAAGAATATCTGCAACGAGGTCTTTAATGCTTAGTATCAATTATGTCGACAAATGACTGAAGAGCAGAATTAAAGTATAAATTTTATCAAGCAGTTTGGGGTTTAATAAACGAGTTAAAGATAGAATCACAAAAATTATCCCAACTTTTAGCTATCCATTGACAACGAAGATGCAACATAATTTCCGCATTATTTTGTAACCAAAACTTACTATTTCCTTGTAGGCATTCCCTGTTTTGATGTCAGATATCAAAACCTTTACTCCAAAGGGAATCCTACCTTTTTTTAGCCAGAAATAATAAATCATATTTATATCTGAAAATAAAAATAAAATTTTAACAGTGTTAATACTGTCTTACTTGTTGTAAATATTTATATTGTACTGAAGCTAGTTTTTAGCGATCGCTTCTTTTTTACCCGACTTCACAAAATCGCGTTGCTCCCCTGCGCGTTAAGCGTAGCTATGCCGCAGGCTTTACGCCGTCCCCATTCTTCAATTCCCATGCTTAAGTTAACGGTAGTTCAGCACCGGAGTCTTCCCCAAAAAGCCAGTCGCTATCACTATCAGCATTACCTTCGCCATCCACTTGAAGATTTAAAGAAGGCACCAACTGTTCAATTTGGCTTTCAAGTCGGGAGATTGCAAACGTCAAAGAAGCAAGTTGCTCCCTATCCTTCTTAATTTCATTTGAAATCCCCACCCGCAATTGATTTAACCGTTCCTGGAGGGTATGTACTTCCGTTTTGCTTGCAGAAGGGATACTCACTTTCTCTGACAAGGCGGCGATTTGAGCTTTCAAAGCTTCTATTTCGGCAGCAGTTGCACTATCTGCATCATCTGGACTCTCTTCTACAAGTGCATTTCTAATACAATCCAGCACAAACTCTTTAAAAGTTAAGCGCAACTCCTCAGCACGGTGCTTGGCCTGCTTCACCAACTCCCGGTCTTCTTCAGACAGAAGTTTTATATTTATCTGCGGATATTCCACCAGGGTGGCCGCCGAGATACGTGCAAAATGGGACACGTTGTAAAGTTTTGTAAAGAAATCAGGTTGAAACCATTGATTTTAGGTTCAGTCGAGCCAGAAATTTTGGAAGCGATCACTCGATAGTTCTGTGTAGCGAATAGTGTGTTGAATATTCTTGTGTCCCAGATAAGCCTGAATAGCTCTAGTGTCATGACCTTTAGATGCCAGATAAAACCCGCAGGCATGACGTAACATATGCGGATGTACCGATAAAGCTAAACCAGCAAGAGTGCCAGCACGACTAATAATATTAAAAGCTGTGGCAGCAGCCATCGGAGTACCACGCTCAGAAACAAACAAATAAGGGGAAGCAGGATATGAGCGTTGTAGTTGTCGTAGCCACCTTAACTCTCTGGCACGTAAAGGATGCGTTGAACTGATACCATGCTTGAGTCGATTGATATGAATTGTGCCACTAGAAAAATCTACCTGCTCCCATCGCAGTGCTACCAATTCTGCTACACGTAGACCGTGACGATAAGCCAGTAAAATTAAAGTTGAATCTCTGTGACCATGCCGCCCTGTTGATGAAGCGGCTTTAATCATGGCTTCTACTTCATGGGGTAGCAGATATTCTCGTGTGCGTTTCTCTAGGTTTGTGACTTTTTTAGGTGGAGAATACTGTGAGAATTTAGGCTTTCCTAATACTGCTTCTGAGTTTACCTTGACACTAAAATCTTGGTTGACGGACACGGCGGCGGCTGTGGATGCAGGTTATCCCAATAACCACCAATTTATTATTAATGATGAAGGCGAACCGATACTCAAAAAGTATCAGCGTAACGAGTTGAGTGTTGCGGCCATTGCCTTAATAGAGAAAATCGAAGACAGTTTTCCAGAAAGAAATTTAATCGATATCCTCAGAAATGTTGACTACTGGACAAATTTTACCCGTCACTTTGGGCCTCTGTCAGGTTCAGATCCTAAAATTGAACGTGCGACAGAACGTTATCTTTTAACGACGTTTACTTATGGTTGCAATTTGGGGCCTACTCAAGCGGCCAGACATATGCGAGGTATTGTCACCGCGAAGGAACTGGCATTTGTCAACCGTCGCCATGTGACTGTGGATAAGCGTTTTCTTGCTGCAATACATATCGGATATGCAGCTAAGAAAAGAAATTACTGCTGTGACGAATATTGTGGAGGCTTATCATAAATTCTCGAAGTGGTTTTTCTTTGGCGGCTTTGGGGTTGTGATGAAGAATGACCCCATTGAACAGGAAAAGGTGATTAAGTATAAGGATTTGGTAGCAAATGCTGTTTTGTTCCAAAATGTTGTAGATTTAACTGATATATTGCGTGATTTACAGAAGCAGGGATATTTGATTAGTCGTGAGGATGTGGCGGTTGTGAGTCCTTATATTACGGCTCATGTTAAGCGGTTTTGTGATTACTTGATTGATATGGAGACTGTGCCACCTTCATTGGATGAGGTCGAAAGTTTAGTGCTTGCTTAAGCGGCTGGAATCCTTGTAAATCGCCGATTTTTTGTTGATTTCTTAACATTTCTTTACAACGTGTCCCATTTTGCACGTATCTCGGCGGCCACCCAAGTACTGCCACCCGATCCTCATGGGTTTGACAGAGATAGAGATGGGATTGGGTGTGAACGATAGATGTGATTTTAAGAAGATTTTGGACAGCCTTTGGAAGTAGAAATCGGACAAATTGTAAGCTGAAATACCTAAAACTTTGTTAAGAGAAGAATAAAGCTATCGTTCATTTGGAAGAAGAAAATGCTTGAAAACGTGTCATAGTTGTACCTCAAACTCTGGAATAAAATGAGGAGCAATTGTTTTTTGCAGGTTAATCATGACTAACACCGTTTCTATCTGGGCTACATCTACATCATGCCCAAAAACTGTTTGTCTACCTGAGTAAGTGCCGTGTAGCATGAAGTATGAAAGGTACCGCCTGCCTTGTTCGTTTCCTTTCTCGTGGATGGCATCGCTAATAAAATCGACTGCAAGCATATTTAGTATCGTTTTGTACTGCCAGTCTCTTAAAGACTCAACACCTAGCCATTGGGCGACGGTTGAAGAGAGAAAATAGCCATAACCTTGATAAAATCTGTAGGCAAGGCTGATTTCTTTACCAGTTTCATCAATCTGTTCTTCCACTGTTTCACCTCAGTTGCGTTCATTAAACAATTGTGTAATGCTTGGCAACCACCGCAGTTGAAAAACAGTCTGATTTGAGCCTTTGGCGATCGCTGCAACCATCCGCCCCCACTGTTTACCTGACTCAGTAGGACGATATGGGATTTTCCGGTCATCTGTTCTGTATTGCAAACCAGCATGAACTAGCCAGTTGTTCACTGCTACTGCGCTCATTCCAACTACCTCACCAATATCTGTAGGCTTAACCCTGTTTTGTCACTCTGGGAAAATAAAAATCAAAGCCAAATTTTGAACTGTAGATAGAACGGGCATTTGAGCGTTTATTTTCTAACACAATGGCTGAAATCATTGTTTTTTGGTAAAGTCTTATGCTGTAAGCATTACAGATTATTCTCTCCCGAAAGTGATAAAAGAGGGTTAAGGTATGCATCATCGCTAACGTTGGTGCAAGCGATCGCACTTTTTAATTCATCAGCTGCTGGCTTCAGTGCCGGGTTGACTTTTGTGGCGGCGTTAATGGCTAACTGCGCGGTGAGAGATTTTTCTAAGGAATGCGAATTCACCTAGCAGCAGGGCTAACTGTGCGGCTTCATGGGATGGGGCTAAATTCTGAGGTGTTTGCTCTTGTACTACCTCTATTTCACTTGCAAGCATTACCGTCATTAAGGTTCTGTTTGCCCAAATGCGAAATGAAACAGATACCCATCGGGCTAAATCAATGGCGATTTCTGGATGAACCCAAGTACCTTGTTCCTTGCCATACCCTTCAATTTCAATTATTAGAGACGATATGGGAATTCCCATATCGTTCCCAAGTGCTTGTAAATAGTCTTTTGTAGACTTTAGCCTTATGTAGTCAGACAAAAGTTTACGGTTAGCTCTAGCCATTTGGGTAGCATTAACATACCCAAATGGTATTGTGTATTTGCCTATCCGCCCAGACTGGAGCATTTGGTTGATTTCTGAATCACGCCAAAAGTGTGTCAGCATTATAATTGGCTTACTTTTTGTAAATGAGTTTTGCAAAGCGATCGCGTTGCTTCCGGGCTGGCGATCGCTTTTGCGTTATCACTACCTCAGTGTAATCAAAAAACTCTAAAAACACAAGTTGGTGTTGTAAATTAGAGGAGAGCTAAATGACAGAGGAGGTCTGCTTTGTGAAACTGTCCTATGTATCTCGTTTTACTTGGGATGAAGAAACAGCACAGCGATTGAGAAAACTACGGGGTAAAACTAGCCGAGATAAATTAGCGATTCAAGCTGGTCGCAGCAATACTTTTATCCAAAACCTTGAATGGGCAAACCCTGGAAATAGACCAGAATCAATTTCCAAAGAAGATGCGTTTGCTATTTGTAATGCGCTTGATGTACCTATTTGGAAGTTATTTCCAGCGTTAGTAATCAATCCTGAAAGTTTACAAGAAATATGCAAAACTCTATTGACATAATACAACATGGTGTTGTAGATTATATATACAAGAGAGGAATTGAACGCGATGCCTCTCAGAGAAAGGAAGAAGCGCTCAAAACTCAAACCAATCAAATTGAATTAGCAACAAAACTATTAGAAACCAATAGCCGGCGGGATAAGTAGCCGCAGCCGTAAACTTGTAATGGCCAAGCCACCGCGAGATGATTCCGATGACCTACCACGTCTAAAAACTGGTTGTAAAAACTTCAATCTTTTCAGAATTAAGGCGATTATTACTCCTCAGTATGTAATCGCCTTTTCAATTGTTTCGACATGGCTGTGGCTGTACAGAGGGCGCGATAAATCCGATATCTTCTCTACAGCTTTCTACTGTCTGGTGTTTTGACTATCAGTTAATACGCTTTACCCTTGAACACTTTTATAAGGCTTCGCCAATTCTAGATTGAGAGTGTTGTGCTTTCAGCACAACAAACTGAGTAATAAAAATAGGACGATCGCTGTCCGTGGAAAGTCTGCGATCGCCTTTCTATCCAAAAGGAATCTTAAAATTATGCCACAAGTTGCAACAACTGTAACCCCTTGCGTCAAGGTTGAAGAATTGAGAGTAATCGAAATCAGCTTCTACGACCACGAATATTATGCTGGTAGACAGCTGATAGCCACTATTACTCATGATGATGATTTAACACAACCTTGGGTAGTAATGGTGAACGACAAAGAAGTTCATCGTGCTGCTACCCTAATGCTTTGCCATCGCTATATCTGCTTGCAGTATAAGCGAGGAACTCTGCCAGTACAGGAAGAAACCCCAGTCGCTACAACGGGGAATGAAGTTATGTGCTCAATAGCCGCCCAGTGTGAGCAGTTCGGATTTGAATTGTTAGACGACGGCATCTATAAGGATGAACAAAAACTCGGTTCTATCGGTTGCACTGATGGTTGTTGGTGGGTTATTCGGGCAACTTCAGTGCATCAGCAGAAAATTCCGTGTGATTCTGCCCTTGATGCGGTGTGGGAATTATCGATGGTAGAACTGACGCAACCATCTCGTGAGGAACTGCTGGGTAAGCCGTTTGACGAACTCACGCCACAGGAATGGGAGCGGCTACGGGAATATCAGCCAGTTTTAGAACGGGAGTTGGTAGCGGCGTAGTTAAAGGGAAAAGGCGATTGCTGACAAGGCAGGGCGATCGCTTTTGTACCAAACTCTAATCAGAAATAGCAGTATGATACAACACGATTATTACTGATAACATGACCCAACAACCTCATGATAAATTTGCCAAGCAGTTTTTAGAAGAGTTACTTTCTCCCTTTGGGGAAGTAAAAACTAACAGGGAAGTAACTGATGAAACAAGATTTGTTGATGTGTTATTTTCGCCAACACCAACATCTGCGGTTGATGCAGAAACTTTAGGATTATTGGGTAGAATTGCGGTATTAAATACTACTTTACTAGAACCGTTTCGCAATCAACCAAGTAGAACAGAAGTACGTAGTTGTCTTCAAAAATTATTTACTGTGATTGCAGACGCACAACGTAAAGCCAACAGGGAAGACACAATAATAGCAGAGAACGAGCTAGCACAACTGTGGATTATTTCTCCAAGTGCTTCCAAAGCTCTGCTCAAGGCTTTTGAAGCTAAACTAGATTTAGACAATTGGATGAGCGGAGTGTACTTTCTGCCTCTTGGTTTAAGGGCAGCAATAGTAGCGATTAACAAGCTACCGTCAACTCCAGAAACACTATGGTTTAGACTCTTGGGGAGGGGAAAAGTACAAATCCAAGCAGTAAGTGAACTGGTTGCCCTTCCACCAGAGAATATTATCCGCCGTAATGTTCTTGAAATGGTTTACAGGTGGCGTATCAGTGTAATGACACAAACAGATTTAACTGAAGATGACCAGGAGTTAATTATGAATTTAACAGAAGCTTACCAAGAAGCAAGAGCGCAACCGGTACAGGAGGGAGTGGAGCAAGAACGCCGTCAGGTTGTAGAAAACTTGTTGAGATTCCGGTTTGGTTCTGTGGATGAAGAACTCTCAAGAGTAGTTAATACTTTGTTGCAGTTATCACCAGATGACTTTGCAAGATTTTTACTGGAATTGTCTAGTTTATCCCGTGAAGAGTTGTTAGCAAGATTTAATTCACACGAATAACCTGTAACTACAAATAATTAGTAATAAAAAGCGCTTTTGTGAAATCAAGAGCGCTGTTTTATTGGCTCTACGCATCATATATCACAAATAAACGGCTGCGCCAATGCAAAAGTGAAAATGCTTTTGGTATAAACAAATGAACCCTCAAGAAAATGCCGATTGACTTGCTGCTTTGATGCGCCAAGAGGAACTACTTAAACAGTTGGTTGCTTCGATTCACGCTCTCCTCGTCAGTCATTCTCGCTGAAGACCGCAACGACAAAACAACCCCAACTAAAGCTTTACCCTACCAATTAATTACTTACATGAAGTAGTAAAAACTGGTGAATAAGTAGTAAAAGCTGTAAATAACCCAACTCTCAAAGAAACAGAGAAAAAGAATGCCATTTGGCTAATTCTCAAGAAACATTTGCAAGAATAAAGTTGTAAAGGGATATGTTACACATCGGATTCAATAAAGAAGATAACTGTTTTCATGGAAACACAGATGAGGAGCTTGAATCTATCTGGCGTTCGAGATATGATCCTAAACTCATTAAAAAGCGCGAATCTATAGGTGGCGGAGAAATTCAGAAACTTAAGCAGCAACGATTAGCGATTGTTGCTGAATTAATTACTAGAGATATGAGAAAAAATGGCGAGATTGAGTAGGCGGTAAAATGTGAGTCAAATATGACACCTGAAATTCCTTGTCCAGATGGTTTGAAGCAGAACTACTCAAGCGAATTAACGGGCAAGAAAGGCAATAAAAACTAATTATTAACCTATGATTAAGGCACTTTTGTTTTCACAGAAGCGCTGTTTTATTGCTCTACACTCCACATATTAGAACTTAACGGCTGCGCCAATGCGAAAGTGAAAATGCTTTTGGTACAAACAAATGAACCCTCAAGAAACATCGGATTTACTTGCTGCCTTGATGCGCCAGGAAGAATTGCTCAAGCAGTTAGTCGCAGCAATCAATAAGCCGAAACTAGGACTACACTCTGAAGCTGGCATTTGCAAAATCTACTGCAATCGTCAGCACGGGGGACTGTGGTACACACTAAATGGTGAACCGAATGATGTCCCCCAAACTGCCTTAACTGGATATCTTAAAGAACTACGGTTTGAGAATACAGAACGCCGCAAAAAAGAAACCTGCAAGTTGCTGATAACTATGCAAGCAGACCGGACATATATCTTAGAATCAGGCTACGACACGCATTTTTCAAAGTGCATACTTGCGGCAATCGCAACTTTGACCCCAGAACAATTGTATTCTCCCATCACACTACAGCCTACTCCAGGGACGACAGATGAAAATGTGTTGTTCTGTCGGGTATGGGTAGAGTCGGAATTAATCAAAGCATCTTATGGTGAAGAAACGGACTGGCGCGAAATCAGTAAACAAGCAATTGCTGTAACAAAAACTGCGAATGAGATGGCGTTTTAACTCGTTGTAAACAGGGTTTGGGCAATTGTAATTAGATGTTGCTCAAGCCTTGTCTACAGCTAATATAGCAATCGTCAAGGTGGTTAGGACAAACAGTATAATCTATGAGTAAAGTAA
>NZ_JAVRBM010000132.1:0-15600 GCF_034531255.1 Nostoc sp. ChiQUE01b
AAATTCATACATAGCAAGCTTTTTGTGCTTTCCTATCCGTCGAACTCACGTTAAATAAAGAAGCACAAAAACGTAATCAAGCGCGACTACTAACCCAAATAGGAGAAAAGTATTTAAATGAAGGACGAGCATCGGAGGCCCTTGAGTCTTGGAAAACAGCCACAAAAATTTATCGTCAACTTGGCTACGAAGAGGGTATTACTGGCAGCTTAATTAACCAAAATCTTGCTCTACAAGCTTTGGGTTTAAATCGTTTTGCTTGTAACACACTATTACAAGCTCTAAAGCTAAATACAGATACTAAGATTTGTGCCATCTTGCCACAACAGTCTACTGAATTTACAACAAAACTATTGATAGCAGCGATTGATAAGCAAAAACATTTGCCAGTAAATCTATTTGCATGGCACAACTTAGGAGATGTCTTGCGCTTAATTGGTAAATTAGATGAATCAAAGGTTGTTCTAGCAAAAACGCTATCAATTGCTCAAAAAACGTCTACTGTTGATAATCATGAGATTTTGCTGTCATTAGCTAATACTCATGAAGCTATTTATAAGCAAGCACGAAATAAATATTATGAAGTAGAAGAACCAGATTTTAAAAATGAAATTGTGGAGATGATTCAGCAACAAGCACTCAATTCACTTGAAATTTATCATCAAGTGAATCTGGTGTCAGCAAATTATCCAGTAACACAATTAAAATCTCAACTGCATCATTTTAGCCTGCTAATAGATTTTGATGATTTTTTAACAACAGAGTTAAATTTAGGTAATTCAAAACTAGTTGAGATTCGCAATCAAATTCAACAACAAATTCAACCCTCTGTTAACATAATTTTAAAAAACTATTCTACATTTTCTCAATTATCAGCTACCCAACTTGTTTATACTAAGCTCAATTTTGCTAATAGTTTAAGTCAAATTCCAGACCAGCAATTACGTTCATTAGCTATTGAATATGGTCAGTCCGCTTTGCAAACAGCTAAAAGTACAAGTAATCAGCGAATCAAGTCTTACAGTCTTGGCACTCTGGGTAAATTACAACCAGAAAAATCAGAAGCATATTTTTTAAAAGCTTTAAGTTTGGCTCAATCAATTCAAGCAGAAGATATTGCTTACCAATGGCAACAACAGCTAGGAAACTTGTACAACAAGCAAGGAAGGGCTAAAGAAGCCCTCACAATGTACAAATCTGCTATTGACAACCTGGCACATATTCGTGACAGCATATTGTCAAGCAATATAGATATACAGTTCTTCTTTCAACAAGAAGTAGAACCTGTGTACCGTGATTATATGAAGTTACTTTTGAAAGATTCTAATCCTAATCTAAAAGAAGTAATTAAAATAAACGAACGTTTACAAACAGCACAGTTAGAAAATTTTTTAAAGTGTGGCAAGCTTGACCTAATTGCTCTGAATGATATTCCCGACTTAAATAGTGCTTATGGGATCATTCATATCATTGATTTGGATGACACTATAGAAGTTATTTTCCAGTCTTCAAACCGCTCTCTTCATCATTACTCTGTTGAAGCAAATATAGTTAAAGATAATCTTAGTGATCTTTTATGGAGTTTACAGGATCAGAAACTCGCTACTATTGATGTACAACAAATTATTTTGCCTTCTCAAGCACTTTATGAAAAATTAATTGCGCCAATAGCATCATATTTACCTGCATCAGGAACATTAATATTTATCTTAGATAAATCTTTTCAAAGTATACCAATGGGCATATTATATAATGGGAAAAATTATCTACTCGAGCAGTACAGCATTGCAGCCACTCTCGGTTCTAGAATTAGATATCCCAAACCCTTATCAAAAAAGCGGTTTACAGCTCTCATCGCTGCTTTGTCTAAGCCCAGCCCCAGCTTGTTAGATCGCAACGCTCCTAAAGGCGTCAGATCACTACCCAAAGCCAAAGAAGAAGTAAAAGATGTCCAAAGTCAAACACAATCTTCCCTTACACTACTAGACGAAAAGTTTACTACTCCCCGTCTAGAGCAAGAAATAAGTAAAAATAATTTCCCAATCGTTCATATTAGCACTCATGGACAGTTTAGTTCAGACCCTTTGAAGACAGTACTTCTAGCCTATGATAAGGTCATCAATATTAGAGAATTTGACAAATTACTAAAAGGTAAAATTAAAACTGATACAGATGCAATTGAGTTATTAGTTTTAAGCGCCTGTCAAACCGCAAAAGGTAATAAAAGGTCAACATTAGGAATGGCTGGAGTAGCTGCACAAGCAGGTGCGAGAACTACGATAGCTACTTTGTGGCTAGTAGATGCAGATTCTACTGCTTTATTAATGGAAGAATTCTACAAGGGATTGAAAAATGGTATTCCTAAAGCAGAGGCACTGCGGATTGCACAACTAGCATTAATGAAAAATCCTAAATACGCTCATCATTACTACTGGGCCCCATTCTTGCTCGTTGGTAGTTGGTTATAAATTCCCATAGCTTTAAACCTTCTTGCACCTTTGATAATTCCTTTAAGTTCTTATTACTTTTAGCTAACTTCTTTGCTGTTGTGTATTCACTAAGAGCCTCATTAGGCAGTCCTGCCTCTAAGTAGCGATCTGCCAGTACTCGATAAATTTCAGGGTTTTTACTTCCTGCTGCCACTCTTGCCTTTAATGTTTCTATCGATTCATTTACCAGATTTTTTGACATATATATAGTATCTAAAACCCCAACAGCAGCTTCATCAGGAGGTACTTTTACTTCGTTAACTTGTTTTACCAGTAATGCAATCTCCTGTTGCTCTTTTTCTGATAAAAGACCAAATACTAAAGGAGCATGACTTATGATTGAGTTCCCTTGATACGCAAACACAATAATTCTATACACACGTCCAAATCTCAATTGAGGTTGCCCTTCTGGATATGGCAGTTTAGTATTATTTACTTGTATTTGCCAATTAGTATTATTACCCTCCATCTCTACTGTGTAACTAGTAGCTCCTGGAACTGCACGCCAAGAAATTGATGGTCGGGTAGTCAAGATTCTACCGCCACTAATGTAAGGACTAATTAATCTTGGTCTTGGTACAGAGTTATCATCATCTGGCCCTTTAAGTGTAGTGGGACAGTTCTGCGGTTTAAGATTCGTACATCGATACTTATCTGCCTCAGTGACTTGTGATGGTGCACATTTGTTGGCAGCATCAGAAATATTGTTTTGATTAATGTATAAAATTTTTCGATTTAAATAGCAAACGACTGTAACTGTGGCTCCGTTCTTTGGGTGAATCTGATCTCCCGGACACAGCGGACTACCTGCTTCTAAGTAGCGATCGCCTGGACTCATCACTTTTCCATCAACATTCTTGCACTGACGCAAGGCTATTAGTTGAGATTGCCCCCATACACTACTAGAACTTGAGACAACTAATGTTGATATTGATGCGAGTGCTACAATTTGAACTGTGAATATTTTTTTGGCTATTGCACTTGTCGAATTGTTTAAAGTAAGCATCAAAATTTTTGTATGGCTATTTGCTAGTTAGTAGCATACAGGAAACAGGAAATAAAAAAAAGGCTTAGGGCGAAGATGGCATCACAAACTCTCCCAATAAACGCTTTAATATTTGCAATCTCCACTGCTGAACTTCTAACTGATTAGACTCAGCAATCAAACATATCTCCCAAGTCAGCCTGGCATCATTAATTTCACCTAATGCTTCTTGCGCTTGCGCTAATAAACAGTAAGCATCTGTCCTGGCATCCAGTTTTGTTGATTTCTCCAAATCAGCCTTCGCCTCAGCATAACGCTTTAACTCTAATTTTGCCCAACCTAAGTTTTTATATAAAGTAGACTTAAATTTAATATTTTCAGTTTTTTGTAAACCTGATTTAGCTAAAGCAATTGCTACATCATATTTGCCATCTAAAATCTTCAATCTTGATAAATTATTAATGGCTGGTATTGCTTCTTTACTCATTTCAATGGCTAATATATACTGTTTTTCTGCCAAATCATACATTCGTCTATCATCATAGAAAAGTGCTAGCCCAAAACGCGATTCCCAATTGTCAGGCTTTAATTTAAAGGAATTTTCATAATTATTAATTGCACAGTCATCTTGGTTTAATTGCTGACAAACAAAAGCTAAATTACTATAAGCATCTGCATCCCGGTTATTGTATTTAATTGCTAATTCATAATATTTTTTAGCTAACTCAAGGTCTTTGGTGCTACGGACAGCTTTATCAAAGTAAAAACTTGATATAGTCCGATTACTCTGAGAACGAATTTTTATAGCCCAGTAAAAAAAATCTTGTGCTCCCTGAGAATTATTTGCTGCTTCTAACTTTTGTCCTTGAGTTACTAGGTAGTTAGCTACTACAGGTATAGAGAGAAAGACACACCCAAAAAATCCCAAAACAATCAATGTATATTTGCTATATTGAAAAACTTTAGAATTAGCTAATCTATAATTTTTAATTTGCTGAGGTAGTTTTTCTAACCTCTGCAAAATGACTCTAGTTGTTTGCGGACGCTGCCCTGGTAAAGGAGCCATTAATTCATCAATAAAATCAGCAAAGGGCTTGTCAATCTGCGGCGTTTGCTCTCTCCAAATTAGATTTCCTGTCTTTTTATCTGTTGGAAGATCCATCAATTGAATGCCAGTCACTAATTGCACAAAAGTCCGACCCAGAGCATAGAAGTCTGATTGAGGTACTGCTTGACCATTTACTTGCTCCAATGGAGAGTAACGAGGAGTACTGACAGATGTAATTTCGTATCGTCCTCCCCTACCTGTGCTAGATCCCCCACTTCCACTGACTTTTGCCAAGTAGGTATCAGTCACTCGCCGTGCTACACCAAAATCAATTAATGCAAGTTGTCCACTTGACTGAAGAATTATATTAGAAGGTTTAATATCTCTATGAAAAATTTCTGTACGGTGTACTTCATCAAGGATTTCAACTAACTGTCGAAGCCATTGTAATGCTACGGATTGTGAAATTCGCCCATTAGACTCTAACCATTGTTCTAAATTTTCTCCTTCAAATTTATCCATGATTAAACAATGCAATGTTAGAGAGCTATTATTCGGAATAAAAGTGAAAAAGTCATCTATAGTACTTTTAGGAATACATGGGTGTTCAATAAGCCGTAAGGTGAGAGATTCCCGCTCAATAAGATCAACTAACTGAGGTGTGTTCCATTTTAAAACTTTCATGACTCGCCGCTTACGCCCAGGATTCCATTGAGTGCCGGCATCGTCCACTTCAAAAACTTCCATATAGCTAAATGGGTTTTCGGTAAGCTCTCTTAATGGCTTAACTAGACAAATGCGGTCGTTAATTAGCAATGAAGTCCCACATAAGAGACAGTGACTAACGTCATCAGGATTTTGACGTTGTTTGCAAAGAGGGTTGATACAGTAACCCATATTTTAGTATGTATAACGTAATGCATAGAAATTTACTCACACTACCTCTTGCTGTCGCAATGGAACAACATATAAGTTGAAAATTTTAGGCAGCCTCATTTTAAACATCAATGTATATATACTACCATTAAATACCTGCATTGCTTAGGGAAAAAAGTAACAAATATCACATTAAACAATAATTACTAGAAGACTCACTGTTTAGCTGAAATGAAAATTCAGTAGCCAATTTCAGTAAATAGCCTTAAGTGTAAGTGCTAATCTTACTCTTTTCTCTTACCGTACTCCATCCAAGATGTGTCTACGAAAGTAATTCTTATTGTAAGTAACCGACATTAGAAATTTCTATAGTACTTTTTTGAAAAAAATTAACTATAAAATGAAAAATCAAATATGATTGATACAATGCAATCTCCTCTTAAAACTAAGCCTAATCTATAAAAATGCCCATTTCGGGCATTTACTGTGTAAAAATGATTAACAAGGTTACAGTTTTTAGTACTGAATCGCAATTCCAGGCTCCTACTCACTCCTCCCTTAAGCAAACAGGACAGGAGTCACCAAAAGTACTTTTTACAGTGAAAGTTACTTTTGAACTAGCCCTAGCTGTAGTAAATAAGTTAGTGTTTGCCAAAAAAGGTAGATATCTATCCGAGGCTGAAATCCTTGTTATAAAGGGAGCGTGGGATGACAATGACTATGAAGAAATAGCAAGTAACTCATCTTACAGTCCTAACTACTTAAAAGGTGGCATAGCCCGTCGATTGTGGGATATGCTTTCTGAAACTATTGGAAATGGCGAACGGGTTGGCAAAAAGAATCTGCGTGATTTTTTGGAACAAGTTACTGAAGAATATTATGCTCAATCTGCGTCAAAAGAGGAGCCGAACTTCCCTGCCAACGACTTAATACAAGTTCTGGGAGGACAACTACCTGATGTGTCTAGTTTTTACGGACGAGTAAAGGAACTAACTCTTTTAAAAGAATTAATAGCTAAACAGCGATGTATATCCTTGGTAGGAGTAGCAGGAATCGGTAAGACTGCATTAGCGGCAAAACTTCTAGCGGAAATTAGTGCAGAATCTCAACCTAGATTTGATTATTTGATTTGGAAATCAGTTGCTCATGCACCACTACTTCAGGATTTAGTAACCGAACTGTTAGATATAATTGAGCCTTTGGAAACACCCTCAAGCTCACCTAAGTATGCTCAAGCAATGATTACAATGTTGCTGAAGCAGATGCAATCACGCCGTTGCTTGGTTGTGCTAGATGAATCTGAAGCGTTATTTCAGACAAAAAATTTAGAGCAACGACTAGATTACAGACTATTTTTTCGCCGTTTAGTAGAAGAACAGCATCAAAGCTGTTTGCTCTTGACTAATCGAATTCTGCTTGATGAGCTGAATGATCTGATAGTAGCGAAGCGACCTCTTCGATTTTTTAGAATTGAAGGTTTAGATGAAGATGCGGCAATGCAGTTTTTGTCTGAAAAAGGATTGACTGACACAGAAAAGTGCCATCAATTAATTCAAACTTATCGTGGTAATCCTTCGGAACTAGAGGCAGTAATTGAGAGAATTAATCACTTTTTTTCTGGCAGTACACAAGTATTTTTTCAAAACCCAACAACTCTTGTCAGTAGTAAGTTTGAAGCAATGCTTAATCATGTTTTTGGTCACGTATTGACAGAAATTGAGCGAAAAATTCTGATTTACACAGCAGAGGAGATAGTTTCAACTACAGAATTTATTAGCTTTGCCAAGTTATTAAGTGATATCAGGCAGAGACAGAAAGCGTCTGTGTCAACTTTAGAGTTGATTAAAGCACTAGAAAATCTGGAAAAACAATCATTGATTGAAAGCAGTAAAAATCCAGTTACTAAAGAAATTAGTTTTACTCTCCAGCCAGTAATTAAAAAGTATATCTTAACCGATCCACAAGGATTGGTGCGTGTATCCAATGCTTTGCCAAATTTAGCGGTCGCATCTTAAGCAAAAGCTTTTCATAATATTGCAGGGTAATCTACCCTACACAGAGGTGCTACCAACCCTCGATTACCCCTAAAAGAATCCTTAAAAAACGTGGAGGTCAAAAGCAAAAATCAAAACAACGTTAAACACAGAGGGCATTGTAAGATCAGAACGAACAAAAGATGGAGGTAAATATACAGGAACACAAAATTTAAAGGACAAAACGTACTTAAGAAGTAACGCTTTGTCCAAGGAGCAAAAAACTAAATAACTCCAGAGCGGGGTTATCTCACAAAAACCAAAGCGGTGGTAGTTAAAGTTTGGCGACTTGATTCCACTAACTGGTCAAAAGAGATTAAGTCCACGCTGCTTCTTGTATTATACGAGAAACCACACGAAACTGGTGCTTTTTGTGTGGCAGTTTTTGCTGTTGAAATTCCTCAAAGGGGCGAGATATTAAGTTTGATTAAGAAAAAACCCGAATTTCGTAGTTAAAAACCCTTAGCAGCGCAACACCCCCTCTGAAGCTTGTAAACCGAGTTATCAGGGGAAAATATTGTGATAAATAAAGAACGCTCCAAGAGCGCTGTAGTTGAGCGCATGGGGTCGAGTGCAGCTTTCGCATGGCAATTTTGTGCTGTGACGAAGGGAAATTTTCGGAATATCCAGGCTAGAGCAAGAGTTTCGCAGCTTGAAAGAGTTCTCTCTAAGGAATTCCGAGGGGAGAACCGATGAATTCAGCGACAATTGAATACCCAAACAACCTCACGGCTGCGGAGTACCATGAGTTGTTAGCTGGTAGCGCCATTCATCCGGCGTTGATTAAGCGCAACTTCTTTCACGTTGAGGGAGAATCAGTTTATGATTTCCTGTTCATATCTGATAAAATCCCACGCAAGAATGCGGGTCGGGTAACAGATGGATACATCAAAATGTATCAGCACCTATTACTGGGTGGAACCTGGATTCAGTCACTTGACCCGTTTAAAAACTGGCAACCGATGGAGTGGGGAAGGATCAAGCCCAACTTCCCGCGCATTGATTGGCAAAAAGGCAAGCCAGTTAAGTACGAGTCACCCCCCAAAACCCCCAACCGTGTTACCTACTTTGATGTCGCTAACCCCATTTGGGACAAAGTTGCAAAACGCTATCTAATTAAGCGCTATCATTCAGTTTTAGCGTTGCGCCTACTCGACAAACTCAATCCGCTAATATTTTGGGAGTGGGTGAAACAGCATCCAGAGATTCCGATAATATTATGCGAAGGCGAAAAAAAGGCTGCTTGCTTGCTCTCTTTGGGGTTTGTAGCGATCGCACTGCCTGGAATTTGGAACGGGCGGGTCGGAAGACGGGATTTTGATGAACGGTTGCATCCTGACTTAGTACCAATGGCTCAGGCGGGGCGCAAGTTCATAATTCTTTTTGACTACGAAACCTCTTCTAAAACCAGGTGGTCGGTGTTTCAAGCCACTGTTCGGACTGCAAAAGCAATCTTAGCTGCTGGTTCTGAATGTGAAGTTGCATTACTGCCGGGGCCAGAAAAAGGCGTTGATGATTTTGTTGTGGCGCGGGGCGAAGATGCTAACGCTTTGCTGACCGCAATCATCGATGATGCTAAATCACTTGCTGATTACAAGCGCTCGTATCGGGCTAAAAAATGGGGGTTAAGCAAGTACCAGCCGGATGTCACTGTTAATGTCAAGTATCTCTCTGAGGCTTTGTGTATTCCTGAACTTGAAGAAAAATGCTTGAGAGTGCCTGAGCTTTATGATCTTGAAAAGGAACAACTTTTCACGCCATCTATAAAAGGACATCAAAGAAAGAAAGAGTCTACGAATTCTGGCGGAGTTGATTCATCCAAATCGAAGAAATCCCCTACCTTCAATTTCCCAAAATCAGGACTAGTCGTACTCTGGAGCGACATGGGTACTGGTAAAACCCAACTTATGCGCTGGTGGCGTGACCAAAACCCCGACGCGCGGTTCCTCAACAATGGGCATCGCGTAAATTTGCTGAAAAATCTTGCCGAACGCTTGCAGACGGCGATGTATTCAGACTTGGGTTACACAGGTTTAGCTCAGGCTCAAGCCCTTAGTATTACTATCGACAGCTTGCATAAGCTGAATACTCAGTTTCTCACCTACGGCTGCATATTTATAGATGAAGCCTGCCAGTATCTCACCCACTTACTACATAGTAATACTTGCAAACAACATCGCGCCGCCATTTTGGAGGTACTGGAATATATAGTATACAATGCGCCACTGGTCGTCATCGCTGATGCACACATGGATGACCTGACTGTAGATTTCTTTCTTGCAATGCGACCACTCGGTGAAGTCCCGTACATTATCAAAAACGAGTGGCGAAACGGTTCACGCACAATTTATTGGTACGAGGGGGATAATTCTAGCGCCCTAGTTGCCCAAATCTCGGCAGCGCTGATGCTTGGTGAGAAAATCATGGTTGCAAGTGACAGTAAGCGTTTCATCAAAAAACTCGACAAATCCTTTACTATTAAGTGCGAAGAATCTAACTCCGAAAAATCCCAAACACCTCAAAAATGGCGCATCTGGTCGGTTCATTCCGATAATTCTGGATCTGATGAGAATGTCGCTTTCATCAAAGATATCACCAACGCCGTCAAAAACTTTGATGCCTTGTTCACCTCTCCCAGTCTCGGTACTGGTGTTGATATTTCGGAGTATCATTTTGATAGCGTGTTTGGTGTCTTTCACGGCGTTTCCCAAACCGCTACCGAGTGTGCCCAACAGCTGTACCGCTATCGTCCCAAAGTCCCATTTCATATTTGGGTGGCCCCGCGTCCCCCATTTGGCTACCAAGATACTAACGCCGCCAAGATTAAAGAGCGGTTACTCCAAACCAATGAAATGACTGCTTTTGTGTTGCGGATTGACCGTCAAACAGGCAAACGCGGAGCCGAGAAAGATTGGGCGCTTGAGGCTTACTGCCAAATTATGGCTAACCGCCACTATTCTCTGAATAATCTGCGTGATGATTTGCGATCGCTTCTCACCGAAATGGGCAATACATTTATATATGTGGGCAGTGATTCAGATCCTCAATCTCTCGAAAGTCTTAAAGCAGCAGCACAAGCTTTGGATAGTGCCCACAATTCGGCTGTTGCCAAGGCTAAGAATATTACTTTGAGCGAGTACCGTGCCCGTCAGAGCAAAGATTACCTTGACCCTAATGAAATTTTTGAATGTGAAAAGTTCCGCATTTCTGATTCTTACGGCATCGAAGTAACCGAATCACTCGTAGAAATGGATAAAGGTGGTCGCTTAATTATAGCGATCGCTGGACTTGAGGCCATTTTAGCCCCACCCGAAGAATCAATTGTTGACCCCAAAACTGGGCAAAGTTATCCTACCCCACCAACAATTGTCACCCAAAAAGACCGCACCGAACGCGACAATCTACCTTTGTGCATCGACTGGGGTAATTACTCGGCACGGTGGTTGGCTAGATTTAACCTGGGGCTGCATCAGATTCTTAAACGTTTAGTGAGGGGTGATGAATTTACTGCCTCGGATGCCACCTTACTCAAGATGAGGGAGATCGCTATACATTGTGCTGCTCACGTCAAAGCAATTCTTGGGTTTACTATCCCCAGCAACTGTAAACCTATTTGGTTGCTGGCCACTTTAGTCGAGCAGCTGGGGTTAAAGTTGACTTTCCGTAAGTTTGGTAAACGGGGTCAACAGGTGAAACTTTTCTCTTTATCTAAAGAGCAATTGGAATTTGCAATGCATGTAATTGCTCATCGTGAAACGAAGCGTAATCAAAAAGAAAATCGAACCTATTATGCTGCCAAAACCCCTGCTGTGTATAGTGCAAACCCAAATCACCAGCCCGTATCCATCCCCCCCCTTGATGCTATAGGGAACTCCCATTGCCAGGGAGAGGATACTACCGAATTTGAGTCGCCTCCGACCGATCGCATTACTCTACTTCATTGCGTAGAAATACTTCGCTCTGGTATTTCTCGTGGAGTTGAGGCAATTAAAGGCATTCTCAAGCGATGGCAGAGTGATTTGCGTTGGGAGACGGTACTGGAACTTGAAGCGATCGCGGCAGATGAACTGCGACTTGTGGAATCTCAAGTTCCTGAATTTTACACCTTGCTAAGTGAAGAGGTATTGCCGATGTCGGTGGGCTAAACTTTCGTCATAACTAACCGCATCATTGAAGCAATTTCTACTTTTGCTTTCAGGAATTGCGCTGATGTTGTCTTGCGAAATCGATTTTTTGGTAAAATGGGGTCAAGAGCTTTCCTTTACTGAATTATCGGTCACTTCGACTAACAAGGGTTTCTCGAAGTCGTTTGACTCAATCGGGGCGAGTAGCGCTAAAGATGATACCGCTCCCAATACTTGATCTTCTCTCACCTCCAAGTACTTGTACAGCTCGTCCAAGGTGCGATGCCCAGAGATTTCTTGAATCACTCTTAAGGGAATTCCCGCATTACTCATTGAGGTCAATGCTGTGCGCCGAAAGCTGTGAGAGCTTATGCCTTCAACTTGCACTCGTTTGCAAGCGACTCGCAGTATCCACAGTGCCGAATCCCGGTGCAGGTGGTTATTGGCTCTGGAGTGGTCAGCATTTCCAGGGAAGAGCCAAGGGGAATCATCACGCGGTTTATATGCTTGCAGCCTGACCCGCAATTCTTGAATTACAGGAATGGCACGGGTAGCCAGTTTACCTTTAGTGTTTCCTTTACGAAAGGTGATTTTGGCTCTGACTTTTCCTTTGGTATCATAGACATCGCGCTTTAGCAATGTCACTGCTTCATTCACCCGGCACGCTGTGTAAAGCATGACTGCAAACAGTGCTTTGTCTCGTAGCGAGTCTACTCCCTGCGAGAACAGAAGTTGGATTTCCTGCAAAGACAGAATCTTTGCTCGACCATGCCTATCAATTTTCAAGGTTGCTGCCCCATCAACACCCCGCCCTGTTCCTATTATCCCAGTCCACGGGGCAGGTTTTGCCAGAGGTGCAATTTTCGCAGCTATGCAGATGAGCAGTATGAGTATTGTCAACGATTAGCGTTATCACTGATAAGATTTAATACCTAGTGTCTGGCGAAAATGGTTGATGCTGGAATTGCTACGGGGTGATATCTATATTTATTTGCAATCGCCAATGGTAGCGGTTGGCAGTAGCATCTCTTCATAAAAGCCATCGCTTGAAGAATGCGCTGACACATTTGGCGATGATAGTATCAAGGTAATTCATCATGATGAATTACACGATTTAATAAGCGTGGAGAGTCCCCGTTTACCTAGATGATACGTGAACATGAGCAATACAGGGCGCAAAAAAAAGCTGGCATCTTTCAACTGTGACCAAAGGATTTGGGAGCAGTTTATCGCCCGTTGTAAGTCAAACGGGACGACCGCAACAGCGACGCTGATCGGATTTATCGAACTCTACTTAGACGATTCTCAAGATAAGCTTGATGCAATAGGTGGTAATGATTTAGACGAACGCCTAGACTCAAAGATTAAGGCAAGTGTTGAGGAATACTTATTTGCGAGTAGCAATAATAACAGCAGTTCGAGCAATGAAACGATAATAGCTATTTGCGAAAGACTTGATAAGCTCGAATCAGAGTTTTCAAGTGAATTTAATAGCAACCAAACCACAGCAATTGATGATTTAGAAAAAAAAGTGGAGGGGATGATAGCCCGAATGACACAGTTGGCTGAGGCGATCATTAAAATTCAAGACTATCTCAACAACCAACAAAAGCGTGGACAGAAATCGTACTACAATAATTCATCATTCAAAGTGCATACTCCTAGAATGCAACCATTAACCGAAGAAGGTTTAGCCAAGAGACTTGGTGTAAGTATTGAAAGTGTACGCAAGGAGCGAATTAATCTTCCCCCACCGCTTTTTGTAGCATGGTGTAAGGGCAAGGATAGAGCAGGGTTAGGGTGGGAATTTAACGAAAATACGGGATTATATCAGCCAGCAAGTTAGTATTTTGATTAATTTCACTGCTGCTGCCAATTTTATTTTTTTTAAAATGTGATTATTTCACAACCTGAGAGCAATTCGTCATAAACAGTTAGTTGTTGTGTTTTTAAGTGATTTGGTAGTGAATCATCGTCAAAGGTCAAAGTAACAATATAAGTATTTTTGATGCTAAGAGATGATTTGCTGATATCGGTTATTGCCGCACTCATGCCGCTTCGAGTACCGATCAAATACTTTACTGATTGCCCGATCTTTAACTCTGCTGCCGGAATAGCCATAGATATTAAATCAGTAAACAGTTATCAGTTATCAGTTATCAGTCCTGGCGGCGTATAGTGGGGAACTTAAACCCAATTATCAAAACTTTTAATTGTTTACTGATAACTGATAACTATTTTATTGTGTACTTCAAGAGTAGTGTGGTTGGATGCGACCGTTGTTTCCATGTTGGGGATGGGTTTTATTATTGGAGCAGAACTGCGTCAATTGCTGAATCAATCTCGTCAATTGCGGTAGTCTCATAGTGATAAGTATTAAAGCGAAACTTGCCGACAAGTTCGGGCTGTTTTGACGGACGATAACCATATTTAGACTCATACATTTGTAGTGCGAGACTACCAATAGTAGTCATCTGTCCAGGTGTTGCAGTTAGTTGGCGTTGTTGTAGCCTAGAAGCGACAGTA
Organism: Nostoc sp. ChiQUE01b; assembly: GCF_034531255.1. NCBI lineage: Bacteria > Bacillati > Cyanobacteriota > Cyanophyceae > Nostocales > Nostocaceae > Nostoc > Nostoc sp. ChiQUE01b. The sequence goes on from NZ_JAVRBM010000132.1 coordinate 14,082, forward strand.
ACAGTAGGGGAAGATGTTGTCGTACAAGCAGTTTTTCTGGTGTTGCTCAAACTCTGCCAGATTTCACTAAGTTGCTCAACAGGTGAAATGAGGAGATTGGTTAGTCCAGTAAAACGCTGGGCGGGTTTATCAGTAGCAACAGCAGTCTTCAATGCTTCATGCTGTCCAACTGCGATGAATGTACCCATTGCGCGAGTCATAGTCGTGTAGAGCAGCTGACGGGTTAACATCCGGTAATTAGCCCTGACCAATGGGAAAATCACATAAGGAAATTGGCTACCTTGACTTTTGTGGCAAGTTATACAAAACGAGTGCATAATTTGCTCGAAGTCTCCAGGATAATAATTAACAACAGCACCGCCCTCCCAAGAGATTGTAACCAGAAATTTTTCCGGCTCCACAGCAATAACCTGACCGATCTCGCCATTCATTACGGGCGGGACAGTTTCATAACGGTTTTTCAGTTGGATTACGCGATCGCCGACTCGGTAGATAACTGACCCAGAGACAACTTGTGGTTGATTTTCTTGTTTGGGATTAAAGATAGGGGCAAGAAGCTGATTGAGATTGTGAACTCCACAGTCTCCTTGTTTTTGGGGCGCTAAGATTATTAGTTGTTGATTTAAATCAACACCTGACTGGCCAATAGCTTTAACCAACTCAACTATGGCTTGGGAGGTCGCTTGGGGCGAATCTTTTTGAATCATTGCACAGTCACCGACATCCATCCAATCAGAAACCTGATTAAAATTGTGCAGTGTGGGGACTATACCAGAATTGACATCATTAGCTGCATAGATAATCGGGCTTTCGTGCCGTTGGCGATAAATCGTCTGTAATCTTGTTGTAGGGACGAGTTCAGAAACAATTAAATCTCGCAAGACCATTCCTGCGCCAATACTGGGCAATTGATCAAAGTCCCCTACCAGTACAATTCTGGTTTTTTTAGGCAAGGCTTTGAGTAGCGAATTGAACAGAAATATATCAACCATTGAAAATTCATCAACGATTAGACAATCAAGATTTAGAGGATTATCCTCGTTATAAAGAAAAACCGCATTGTTTCCCTGCCATTGCAATAAACGGTGAATAGTAGTTGCTTCAATGCCTGTAGCATCTTTCATGCGGTTAGCAGCTTTCCCTGTTGGAGCGGCAAGTGCGTAGGCGTAGCCCGTCGTAGACATCGCTTTATCAGTATGCATGAACCATTCAACCAAGGTTTTCAGTACATAAGTTTTCCCTCGACCAGGGCCACCAGTAATAATGCTAATTGGATGTTTGGCTGCCATCATCAAGGCGCTGATTTGTTCATCACTTAAACGTGAAAGTTGGCGATAGTCAGTAGTTTGGAATTGGGCTAACCAGTGTTCTAAATGTTCAGTGGGGTGAGTCGGTTGCTCAAGGAGAGCAAGAATTTTCAAAGTCACAGAAAGTTCAGCCCGATAAGCAGCTTTGAGATAAACACTATTAGACCCGTCCTAAAACTTGCAAGCAAGTATATATAAGGCTTTGAGACCGC
>NZ_JAVRBM010000133.1:0-15250 GCF_034531255.1 Nostoc sp. ChiQUE01b
GGTGGTGCAATGTTAATTTAAACCTTAAATTCATATTCATAACGCCTTATGACTTACAATACAAAACCCTCTCAAACTCTCTCATCCCCTCCTAGTAACTGGATGCCTAAGCTAGGAAGTCACCCCCCTGACTCGGCTACAAAACCGTGCATGAAACGTTAATTTCACACGGCTCCTCAGTGATTTGGTGCTTGTCAGGCACACCTATAAATTCCGAGTTAAAAGGGATTACGGTTGAGATAATCCTCATCTATCTCTGGAACTGTAACAGCAACTTTATCGGCTGCCGTTTTAGCATCATGGCAATGTCCATGAAGTAATTGAAGGTTGTCATAACTATCCTTACCGCCTTTAGAGCGGGGAATTTTATGGTCGATTTCCATCAAGTCTTCATGGTGAAAAAACAGTCCACAGTGAGTACATTTTCCTCTTTGCATCTTCAAGAGTGTTGCCATTCTTTTTGAGGCTTCGGGATGTTTACCCATTCTGGAACTCCAATACACCCAATCACCATCAAACGGGCTACGGCTTCCTTGCACCTGTATGTGTCTCACAATACGAGTTTCACGGTGCTTGAATAAGCGAATTTTCTGGTTATGAGGTTTAAATACCCAATTATCAGACCCTACGGTTTGCCAATATTTTTGACAACTCCACCGGGAAGATTTATTAGGGTGGCGATGTTCTGCCCATGCTTTTAACTGGCTGAATAAAGTTGTATCAGCCTGGTTAAATATGCGTTTACTAACGACACCTGAGTAGTAGTTTGTCCATCCACGGATGACGGGATTCAAATGAGCGATTAAATCAGATTGTGGTACCTGCTTCTCTACTAGATGCTTTGCAGGAGTACGCATCTACGCGGATAATCAGGTCATCGCCACAAGATTGAAAAATGCAATTATAGCCAGTGTTATCTTAAGAAATATTAGGAATTAACAATTACTTAGGCAAATGAGTATTACCGTCAATGTTTCTGAAGTAACTGCCAAGTTTTCTGAATTGCTGAGTCAGGTATTACTTGGTGAAGAGGTGGTGATTGCACAGAAGGGTATTCCAGTTGCACGCCTAGTCGCTCTCACAGATACAGCCTCACCTCGAATTCCAGGATTGGATAAAGGTAAAGTTATCATTGCACCAGATTTTGACGAGCCTTTACCAGAAGATATCCTAAATGATTTTGACAGTTCTAATCTAGTTTAGCGATGAGAGCTTTACTGGATACTCATGCATTTCTTTGGTGGGTAACAGATGACCCTCAGTTATCTTCCACCAGTCGCAGTATAATTGCTGATTCAGGTAATATTTTATTTCTGAGCGTGTCCAGCCATGTCTAACGTTGAGAAAATTAGTGTTGCTCTCACACCAGAAATGGCTGCTTTTGTGCGTGATGTGGTTAAATCTGGCGAATATGCCAGCAGTAGTGAAGTTATCCACGAAGCACTACAAGACTGGAAGCAAAAACGCTTGTTGCAGTTGCAAAATATTGATGAAGTACGTCGTCTTTGGCAAGAAGGAATTGATAGTGGTGCTGGGCAGTATACAGATATTGAAGCTATTAAACAGGAAGCTCGTAAGCGTTTAGGTCAAGTTTCTCAAAAGGATGCGTGATTAGTGGGACGTTTTATCCGCACTGCTAAAGCTGAAGAAGACCTGATTGAAATATGGATTTACATTGCGGCTGATAATCCAATAGCAGCACCGGAATATCAGCGAAGGTATTGAAGTTGTGCTGTTGTGCATGGTGCAAGACATTTGCCTGATATTATTTACTGATAAATTAATTTATTCGTTCTCACTCAGTCTTTGAATTACGAATTACGAATTATGAATTAATTTTTTAGCCAATCGCCACAACAGAGAAAACGGTAAAATTAATATCGCTAACAAGATTTGCACAAACTGACCTAACCGATGTTTCCAGATGGCACGGGGAGTAGACTGGCCTTGCAGGATTGCTAGATTTTCTCGAATTGTCGCTGTACTGGGATGATTAACGCCTAACACTCGTTGGCACATTACCAAAGCTTCAATCAACAGAGGTTCGGCATCAGCGTAGCGTCCTTGGCTTTTGTAGAGACCAGCTAAATTATTCAAGCTAGTAGCCACATTGGGATGGTTGCCAGCAAACAGGCGCTTTCTCATTACCAAGGCTTCAATCAACAGAGGTTCGGCATCACTGTAGCATCCTTGGTTATTGTAGAAGTAAGCTAAATTGTTCAAGCTAGTAGCCACATCCGGATGGTCGCCAGCAAACAGGCGCTTTGTCATTGCCAGGGCTTCAATCAACAGAGGTTCGGCATCGCTGTAGCGTCCTTGGTTATTGTAGAGGTAAGCTAAATTGTTCAAGCTAGAAGCCATATCCGGATGGTCGCCAGCAAACAGGCGCTTTCTCATTGCCAGGGCTTCAATCAACAGAGGTTCGGCATCACTGTAGCATCCTTGGTTATTGTAGAAGTAAGCTAAATTGTTCAAGCTAAAAGCCATATCCGGATGGTCGCCAGCAAACAGGCGCTTTCTCATTGCCAGGGCTTCAATGTACAAAGGTTCGGCATTACTGTAGCGTCCTTGGCTATCGTAGAGACCAGCTAAATTGTTCAAGCTAGTAGCCATATCCGGATGGTCGCCAGCAAACAGGCGCTTTCTCATTGCCAGGGCTTCAATGTACAGAGGTTCGGCATCACTGTAGCGTCCTTGGCTATCGTAGACGTAAGCTAAATTGTTCAAGCTAGTAGCCATATCCGGATGGTCGCCAGCAAACAGGCGCTTTCTCATTGCCAGGGCTTCAATGTACAGAGGTTCGGCATCACTGTAGCGTCCTTGGCTATCGTAGACGTAAGCTAAATTGTTCAAGCTAGTAGCCATATCCGGATGGTCGCCAGCAAACAGGCGCTTTGTCATTGCCAGGGCTTCAATCAACAGAGGTTCGGCATCACTGTAGCGTCCTTGGCTATCATAGAGACCAGCTAAATTGTTCAAGCTAGAAGCCATATCCGGATGGTCGTCAGCAAACAGCCGCTTTCTCATTGCCAGGGCTTCAATCAACAGAGGTTCAGCATCACTGTAGCGTCCTTGGCTTTTGTAGAGCAAAGCTAAATTGTTCAAGCTAGTAGCCATATCCGGATGGTCGCCAGCAAACAGGCGCTTTGTCATTGCCAGGGCTTCAATCAACAGAGGTTCGGCATCACTGTAGCGTCCTTGGCTTTTGTAGAGACCAGCTAAATTGTTCAAGCTAGTAGCCATATCCGGATGGTCGCCAGCAAACAAGGACTGGCAAAGATTTACGCAATCTTCATAACAAAGTTCTACTAATTGATATAATCCTTGTCCTTCGTAAAATCTTCCTATCCCCACAAATATCCAAATTACTTCATCATTGGGGACTGATGCTAAAGAAATTATCTGTGCCTCTTTTGCTTCTTTTATCTCTGCATTTATCTGCATTTATACGTTTACCCAGGTCTTCGAGATGGGGAACGATATCTCTGATGCTTTCAATATCCTCAAAAGTTGGTGAACCAGGAAGGATTTGGGCAAAAGCTATCATGGCGGTGGCGAAGGTTGTTTCCAAAACTAATTTCATCTCGCCAGCATCGGCTAACTGCGCTTGCAAAAACCACCTCACTAAGGCATGAATTTTATAACATCCTGCTCTTTCTTCTACCAGTTGTAGCAAGTTACGCTCGTAGAGTTGCTTTTTAGCTGCGTTTAATTCATTTTCTGACCAAGTTAGCTGTCTTTGTTGGTGATTTTCTGCTTCCTCTCCACCTGTCGCCACCCAAATAACTAAATCCCAAAGAATCTGTACAGGAGAAAATAAACTCAAAAATATTCCTAATTGTTGCGCCAGTGGGTCGAGTTCTGACCAAGTTAAAGCAAAAGCGGCTTTGACTCCCAGTTGAGTTGAGTTGAGAGTTTTGCGGTCTTGTAAAGCTGCTTCTGCTAATTTACGTTCTTGCAATTGCCCAAACATGATGTCTAAAGATATGTCCGGGTCGCGTAGCAAATAACCTCCAACTAACTCTATCCCTAAAGGCAAATATTCCAGACATTCACATATATTTGTTGCGGCTTGTAGTTGATTTTCAACTCGCTTATCTTTGTCTCCCAACAGTCGTTTTAACAGTTCTAAGGCTTTGCCCGGTTCTTTTTGGGGCGAGAGAACATCTAAGGGAATTTCTTGAATAAAATTCGGGTCTAAATGCCGCATTCGAGTAGTAATTAAGACTTGGAAGCGGTTATCGTTAGGAACGACTTCGCGGAGGTTGTCTAAATCAGTTACGTCATCGAAGACGATTAAAATCGGCAAGGGAGAGTCGGGATATTTAGACCAACACCAGGCGATTTGTTGTTTAAGGCTTAAAAGTCTTCCTCCTAATTCTTGGGGAATCTCCAAACCAAACTGCAACCGGAAAAACTCTAAAACTTTGGCGGCGAGATTGGTTTCTCTGTCGTTAAACCAGGCAATTCCCCCATAATTTTGTTGATATCGTCTGGCGTATTGGGTGGCTAATTCAGTTTTGCCCACGCCACCCATTCCGGCTATTGCTACATAGTCTTTGCGCTGCAAGTCTTCATGCAGCATTATTAGTTCTGTTTCTCGCCCGACGAAATGAACAGAACCGCGAGGGATATATTTTGTGGGAGTTAGCTGTTTCTGCCCTTCAATAATTTGAGTGCCAATGTTAACTTGAGCGCCAGGGGCAGCAACAGCACCAATTTTGTCGGCAAACTTGCCAGAGTCTTCAGGCATACATAGTTAAATCTTACTGTTCACGAGAACTGAAATACTTCTCTCCGTTTCGGAGCTACGGTGTACACAAAAGTCGGAAATAGTAGTTTGTCAAGGAATAATTGACGAGTACATTCTCTGTAGAGACGGCGATTTATCGCGTCTCTCTAACGTGTCAGTTTTTTAGACGCGATAAATCGCGTCTCTACATGAGGGCTTTCTCGCTTATCCCAAGCGTATTGGGATAGAACTAAATCTGATTTATGTGTACACCTTAGCCTACAAGGGAAGGGGATGGGGGTTAGGTAACATGATAAATGACTTAAAAGGATTGATTTTGAATATTTCCTGTGCCACCAGGCATTACTACCTGACCAATTTTATCTGCCAATTTCTCTAAATTAGGCATAGCCAGAATTTCAGCCAATTTAGGATTTGGTTCTGCTTTAGCTGCTTGTGCCAATTCCTGCATAGCTTGAGCCACTTCTGGATTTGCTTTAGCAGCCGATTCAACCTCTAGTACAGCCTTACCATAATCAAGTGGTTGCTCTGGTGCTTTCTCTATAGCCACTACAGTATGGGGAGACTGTTTTTTGAGGGTGACGAGAAACTTACCAGTCTTATCTAATAAAGTTTCTGTTACCTTTTCGGTTGTTTTCTCTAAGGCTTTGGTAGCTATTATAGTGCCAACAGCGATCGCCGCAGTTTCAAGTATCATAATCCTGCCTTGATTATGTGTATTTTATTTACTTATTAACACAGCGCTTTTGTTCTAAATTCCGCAGCTAAGTTAAAAAACCCATATTTAACCCAGTGTTACAGATTTTGCACAGTTTTGCATTACTTGCTCAATTCATTGCCTGTCATATCTAGGTTTTTGGAATTGAAACCAGTTGCTGTTACTAACATTGCCACTAACATCGCGCTTTAAGTTACTAAAATAACGAGTTTAGTTACCACCACGACGATTTTTGTTACAAACATGATTATTTTCGTTACAATGTTACGAATTTAGTTACTAAAATAACGAGTTTAGTTACCACCACGACGATTTTTGTTACAAACATGATTATTTTCGTTACAATGTTACGAATTTAGTTACCACCACGGCGATTTTCGTTACAAACATCATATTTTTCGTTGATATTGCTGAGTCTATCGTTACACCTGATACCAATATTTGTGGATTTTACCCAACCAAAATTAGGCTAGAGTAGGGCAAGCTAGCTCTAGAACACCATAAAAAGAAAATAATTATGCCTCGGCAAAAGCGTACATATCGCGTTCTAGAAAAAGCTGAATTGAGAATCGCCGGACTTAAAGCAATCGATCCTGGCATGGATTTTGGGGATGCTCGGAACTTGCAAAATCTTACACAAATAATTCAGCAGTACCGTAGCAAAATAGATGCTTATAATACCACTCTAGCTGTGATTGACTCTTACACAAATGAGATGAAAGAGTTGGAAAAAAGTTTGAGCGATCTGACTGAAAAAATGCTCCTGGGAGTTGCCTTTAAGTACGGCAAAGACAGCCATGAATATGAGATGGCGGGTGGTGTTCGCAAAAGCGATCGTGTCCGCAAAAGCTTAGTCAATCGCTTAAAAGCTAGTACAGATGAAGTCTCTAATAATAATACCCAAACTGCATAAACTCATCAATAGACTCTTAACAAAAGTCTTGATTTGACAGCGCTTTTCAAATAATTGAACTACATCATTCCCATCTCAGTCGTGGTCAAAACACGTATTTGCAATGATTCATATTCTAATTCAGCGACCTTGAATCACTTAGTTTGAAAGATATTTTGTACCATTTTTTTGTCTGTATTCGCAGCCGCCTTATCCAACTCTGCAATCTCACCAGCGTCTAATTGCCAACCCAACGCCCCAAGATTCTCCCTCGCTTGTTCCACGCTCTTTGCTCCGGGGATGGGAATAGTTCCTTTACAGATGCACCAATTAATTGCTACCTGTGACATAGTTTTGTTTCTGAACTGTGCCACCTCATGCAAACATTCCAAAAGCGATTTGCTAGCAGAAGCCGCTTTGCCTCTACGCATTCCTGATAATATTTGCTTAAATAACAGACCTCGAATACCTTTAGGCAAAGGGCCTTGCTCAGAGTATTTTCCTGTCAATAGTCCCAAAGCTAAAGGGCTGTAGGCAATCAATTTAATGTCCAACTCATCACAAAGGTCTTTGAGTTGGAGTTGGGTGACAGGATATGTAGACAACAGAGAGTATTGAACTTGCACAGTTGTAATCGGAACACCTCGTTGGGCAAACTTTTTCTGCACTCGCTGAAGCCGTTTCGGCCCATAATTTGATAATCCCACTCCCTTGACCAGTCCTTGCTCATACAAATCTGCAAGACCATCTAAAAGTCCTTCTTCTTGCCAAGGAGCATAGTTTGCTGTTGACCAATGCATCTGTACCAAATCGACATTTCTTCCCAGGCGTTGGGCAGATGACTGACAAGCCTTTATCATTGATTGACGCGTCCATCTCCACGGGTAAGCAGCAAGCTTAGTTGCAATACAAATATTTTCTTTGCCTAAACCTACATATTCTCGGTTGAATCGTCCCAGAAGTGACTCACTGCGACCATTTAATCTCCCAGTTCCGTAAGAATCACCTGTATCAAATAAAGTTACACCGTTGCTTACACAAAGGTTAAAGACGGCTTGCAACTGCTCATCCATACTTTCGTCATATCCCCAAAGCAGTTGGTTGCCCCAAGCCCAAGTGCCGCAGCCCATGCTTGGGAGTGAGAGTTTTTGGAGAGTCTGCATCTTTGCTATTTGTAGATTGCTTTATTAATTATCAGGCATATATTATATAGGAATCTAGTTTGATTTCTAAAATAGACTTCTTGCATAAATCCAAAATAAGAACCCCACCCCGCCTTTGACTTACGTCAAAGTCTCCCCTCCCCGCTTGCTCTTAGGGGCTGGGGGTGGGGTGTTAGGGGACTTTTGCAAGAGGTCTAATTATTTGTGTAGGGAGGGAACTCTTAACAGGAAAGAAGTCTCTTAAAGTTGTACTGAGTTTTTTTACGCAATCAAATACTAGTTGTATAGCAGTCTGAAATCATTCGTGAAAATTTGAGATAGTTATAACCACCCTCTAGTGAACTCAGGTTAATTAGTAATTTTTAAATTTTGTTCAATCAAGATTTCGAGAAAGAACAATTCAATAAAAGCAGTGCGATCGCTTGTAACGTAAAATTAATTTCCATCCAGCATTTGCTAACAGCTTGACGCCCATGTTTTGCGACTACCTCATCCAAATCCTGACTGCCCGTGTGTATGATGTTGCCCAGGAAACACCACTGGAGTCTGCTCCAAATTTATCTGCGCGACTGAATAATCAACTCCTGTTGAAACGTGAGGATATGCAGTCAGTATTTTCCTTTAAACTGCGGGGTGCTTATAACAAGATGGTGCAACTCCCGCCAGATATATTGACAAAGGGTGTAATTGCAGCGTCTGCGGGAAACCATGCTCAAGGAGTCGCCCTTGCAGCCAATCGTTTGGGAACCAAAGCGATTATCGTCATGCCAATAACTACACCCCAAGTCAAGGTAGATGCAGTGAGAATGAGGGGCGGAGCAGTGGTGTTACATGGAAACACCTACGACGATGCTTATAGCTATGCTCGTGAATTAGAACTAGAAAAAGGATTGACCTTTATTCATCCCTTTGACGATCCCCATGTAATTGCTGGACAGGGAACAATCGGGATGGAAATTTTACGACAATATCAGCAACCCATCCATGCGATTTTTGTGGCAATTGGCGGCGGCGGATTAATTTCTGGGATTGGGGCTTATGTGAAACGGTTGCGTCCAGAAATCAAGATTATTGGTGTTGAACCAGTAGATGCTGATGCCATGTCTCAATCACTCAAAGCCGGACATCGGGTGCGCTTGTCCCAAGTGGGGTTATTTGCTGATGGCGTGGCGGTGCGGGAAGTAGGTGAAGAAACCTTCCGTTTATGTCAGGAGTATGTAGATGAAATTATTTTGGTAGGTACAGACGATACTTGTGCTGCAATTAAAGACGTGTTTGAGGATACGCGATCCATTTTAGAACCAGCTGGTGCATTAGCGATCGCAGCTGCCAAAGCCTACGCCGAACGAGAAAAAATCGAGGGACAAACTTTAATTGCTGTCGCCTGTGGTGCAAACATGAATTTTGATCGCCTCCGCTTTGTAGCAGAACGAGCAGAGTTGGGCGAACGCCGCGAAGCGATCTTTGCAGTTACAATTCCAGAGCAACGGGGAAGTATTCGCCAGTTTTGTGAATGTATTGGCAACCGTAATCTGACCGAGTTTAATTATCGCATTGCTGATGAAAAAACAGCCCATATTTTTGTCGGTGTGCAAATTCAAAACCGTGCTGATGCTATCAAGATGGTAGAAAACTTTGAAGTGCAAGGATTTGAAACTCTTGATTTAACGGACGACGAACTAACTAAATTACATCTGCGGCACATGGTAGGTGGGCACTCTCCCCTAGCTAACAATGAATTGCTCTACCGTTTTGAGTTTCCCGAACGTCCCGGCGCATTGATGAAGTTTGTGACTTCCATGAGTCCAGACTGGAATATTAGTCTTTTTCACTACCGCAACAATGGTGCAGACTACGGACGAATCGTTGTTGGTATTCAGGTTCCCCCCCACGAGATGGAAGAATGGCAAGCTTTTCTCGATCGCCTCGGCTATCGCTATTGGGATGAGAATAAGAATCCGGCATACAAGCTGTTTTTGGGATAGGTGGGGAGTGGGGCAGTGGGGCAGTGGGGCAGGGGGGCAGGGGAGACAAGGGGACTTAAGTCAGAACTTACAACAAGTCTTTCCCCTTGTCCCCAAGTCCTCTTTCCCATGCCCAATGCCCCATGCCCCATGCCCCATGCCCCATCCCCAATTTAACGAGAACTCCCCTTCAATATCAGATTTGAGTCCCAAGTATAGAAGCCGATTTGATTAGGAACCCTAGCAAATCTACCTGTCCGATAGCCTCTAGATAGTTCATTCAATACCTTATTTTTGATCTCTCTAATTTCCTGAGAATCTAGTTCTCCATAAATTCCGACGATAACTTCAGCAACACTGAAAACTTTACCTGGATTTTGTTTTAACAGAGAGGTGAGGGCATCAATTAAGAATTGACCCTCAAAAGCTTTGAGCATTGGTACTGTTTTTGTCGGGGGAACGAAAGGCTTCTTATTTTTGTTCTTGATACTCCTAAAAGCACCATTGCGATTACTTGGAGTTACTAAACTTAAATCCAGAGTATAACAACCTGGCTCATCGGGAATAGTTACCCAGTAATTCCTTTCTCTGCCTTGGGTGAGAGAAGATTGCACCCTACCTTTAACTACTTTGAATAGATGGGAATCTAACTCTCCATAAAGCGATCGCACGATAAAATCGATATGACAAACAGTACCTTTCTGTTCTTGCAATAGCTGTTTTATGGCTTCCATTCGCGAGATAGCGTGCTGATACTGAGGTAGCATCGGAATTTCCACTACCTTCGTTGAACTATCGTTATTTTCTGGAGCGATGTTTGGATCTGTTGATGTCGTTAGAGATTGACTCTCTTTTGTATCAACAGCAGCAGCAGAAAAGGAATTATTTATCTCAACTCGATCTGAGTCTTTTTGTACTGACTCTAAAGATTCCACCAACTTGATTTCGTCGATGTCATCAAGGGGTGATAAAAGCCGCAGAGAACCTTCCCCAGAAAAATTTGAGGTTTCATCAGTTGCCGTTAATCTTGATATCTGCTTGTTGGTATCAGAAAAAGACCAGCTAGACAACAACGCTTCTACATGATCGAGCTGCGATCGCGCCTGCACAAATAGGCGTTCATACTCTTCTGTCAGGCGAGCATAATAGTCTCGTAATTCCAACAGTGGTGAGAGAAAGGTGCCCGGAGGCGGTTCTAATTGTCCATTTTGAGTCATAGGGCTTTGATCAATTTAAATCCATGTCACTTTTATAAGACATTGCTCTGGGTTTTGCTTTGTGAGATCCTGGCTGGGATTTCTTAGGCGGTTGGGGAGGGCGACATCTCTCACAATATAAAGGTCGAGGACCGAAAGTCTCGCGTTTTGTTAGATCGTTACACTCTTTACAGACAAACTGGAAAACACGAGTATGAATCTGTCTTTTGTGCGCCCTGACAGTATATTCCTTAACATCAATGAATTTACTTGCCATAATCAGGAATTGTGAATTGCCGACGTTATCAATGTCCTATCAATATAGCTATTCAAGCAAATCAAACTGCATCAGTGTGTGTTTATGTAGAAGTTTTATTCAAATCAGTAAATTTGACATCTAGCATAAAGTGCAGATGAGCAAGTTGAGAGTTAGCCATTAACTATATCTCTCAGCATATAATTGGTGATGAGAAAACACTACTACCATTCTTCAGACACAGCAATTTACATTAGACCTCTTGCATAAATCAAAAATAAACAACCCACTTTGCATTTGAGTAAAGCAAACGCTCCCCTAAGAGCAAGCTTTTAGGGGTTGGGGGTGGGGTGTTAGGGGCTTTTGCAAGAAATCTATTGCCCCGATTAGAAAAATGGGTAGGGAAAGTGCAGGATTATTTACCTGAAACAGCAATTCATCTCACGCCTACCCGACTCTTAGGCGTTGAGATGAATGAAAAGTGAGTTGACGACAGTCCTAGTAGCGGCAGTTGCTCCACGCAGGTAAACCCCCTGTTCCCGCACTGCCTCACCAATGCTGGAGGCGAACGCGAGTGCGTCTCGAAGAGAGGTCAGAGGACATGGAGGAAACGAACAAATCTTTGATATAATATAGTCATCTTGACCATCAATGCCATAAGCGAAAACCAAGCCAAAAGCTAAATGTTGCAAGAAAAGAATTTGGGTCTTGGGAACCAGGACTTCTGCCCAGGGAGGGAATGTAAGACCAATAGAAACTATGGAGTTCAGCACGGCTATTCCCATTGAATTGGGAAGCCTACACTTACCCGCAAGGGAAGTGTAGGTAGTTCACTTCCACTACTAGTGATTGGCAAATCAGCGATCGCCAGTGTTTCTAATTACCCATCATCAAATTACCGCACTCCTAACCCCTTTTCCTCATCCTAGATGGGTAATGCTCAATGAAGCCATTCCTGTCTAAAAAACAACCGCCTCCTAAAAACAGGAGGCGGCGATTGTTATTAATCAAAGTATGATTCCAATAATTTTTATCCCTCTACTAATAGCATGTCAAGTCAACTTCACGGGGTCAATAAGTTTGTAGTTAGGACTTTAGTCCTTTGTTAAGCGCTCAAGCGCTTATTACTAACCCATCAATTTCAACTTGACAGACTACTGCTGACTGGGAGCAGCAGGTTGCGATTGAGGTTGTTGGCGTAAACGGCGCAAAGAATCCCGCAACTTGTTCTGGCTAGTGTTATCTCTTCGCCGCCGTCGATTTGTAGTTGCTTGTGGCTGTTGCGATGAATTACTACCCGCTCGTTCACTACGGATACGGCGTAGAGATTCTCTTGCACTTCCTTGAGAGCGATTTGTCCTAGCTCCAGATGATGAGTTTCTAGCAGGACTTTCCGTTCTTTGAGGTTCCAGTCGCCGACTAAATCCAGATATTGCTGGTCTCGTGGCTCTAGCTTCATTAGATGAGGGTGGTGTCAACTCTCGTCGCCTACGTCTTGGATTTTCTTGTGTGGAGTTAGCAGCTGCTGTCTGCTGGGTTCTCTCTTGTGCTTGTCTTTGTGCTTGCCGTTCTTGAACTTGGCGCGATCGTCGTGAACCTTTTATGGCAAATTCAGTGGCTATAGATACTCCTTGTCTGCCTCCTTGTGCGGGTTTTAATTTCCACTCACGCGCTTGTCTGGCGGTTTCTTCATCTAAGTCGCGGTTTCCACTAGAGCGAGCAATCCGCACATTGGTAACATTACCTTGTGCATCAGTATCTACAGCTACTTCTACTCTACCTTCAACTCCTCGCCGTCTTGCTGCTTCTGGATACTTGGCATTACATTCACGGCAAGCTGCACGACCATTACCATTACCAGAACTGTTAATTTTTGGAGGTGTTGGCGCTGTTGGCGCTGTTGCTACTGTCGGACGGTTTCCTACTCCACTGCCAGTGCCGCTACCAATTCCACTGCCAGTGCCGCTACCAATTCCACTGCCAGTGCCGCTACCAATGCCACTGCCAGTACCGCTACCAATGCCACTGCCAGTACCACTACCAATTCCACTGCCAATTCCACTGCCAGTGCCAGTGCCAGTCCCACTGCCAATGCCACCGCCAGTGCCAGTACCAGTACCTCCACCAGGGCCAGTACCGCTGCTTGTACCTACAGCAATACCACTACCTGAGCCTAAACCAACACCAGAGCCGCCGCCACCACCACCACCGCCACCACCACCTGCCGAACTTGCTTTGGAATCTTCAGACAGAGGCGATCGTGGAACAGATGCAGATTTCACAGCAACTTCTGGCTTGGAAGGAATTGCTTTTGGCAGCGTATTTATCGGCTGTGGCTTGGTAGCAACTGCTGTAATCTGTTCTTGCTGCTGAATTTTTTCTACTGGTAGAGTTTCTATAGGCTGTTTTTGGATAACTTCTGGTTCTTTTTTTATTTCTTCTGGAATCTCTGCGATTGGTTTTTCTGGTTCCGCAGTCGGAGCATCAACGATCGCCACCTCTATTGGTTCTTCTTCTCCCGTGGGCACTCTCGTCAAATAATTACTTATGCCTGAGGACAGTACGCCGATATGCAGCGCCAGTGAACCTATCAGACTGTAAGTCAGAAAAGACTTCAGAGCCTCAACTTCTTTGGAACGTTGCTCGACAGTAATGCCAGAAAAGCTCATAGCTATTGCTACCTATTCTCACTAACTTAGTTATCTTAGAATGCAAGGTTACAAATATCAAGTAAAAAATTAAAATTATTTCGGGCAGTGTTACGAACAGCATACTTAATAATCAAAATATCTTTGAAAAAGATTGTTGATTATGACAATTTCTAGATAAAATTAATTTTTGTGTTATGTATTTATTTAATATTTTTATGTAAAATCAAAAAATATTAAATAAACTTAATTACAAATAAATTTGAAAAAATTATCATTATATCTTAAACTCTCTCTATTGAGAAAAAGTTTCATTTTTTAGCTTGATTCTGGTAGTCTGATTTTGTATTGTTGATGACGTTTAGAGGCACTACATGGGAATTCAAAATTTGTTTGAAGCAGGCGGTGTGGTCATGTTCCCCCTGCTGGCGTTTTCGGTGTTGGCAGGGGCACTAATGATTGAGCGGGCGAAGTTTTGGATACAGATTGGTAAGCGTCAAAACCGGGTGGTGCGAGAGGTTTTAAATCTTTATCGACTTGATAATGTCGTTAGTGCTGTGGATAAGCTGCAAAAAAATGTAGATTTACCCATAGCACGCATTTTTCTGGCTGGACTACAGCTAGAAAGACCGACTCCAGAAAAATTTCGTTTGGCTTTGAAAAGCGAGGCGCAAGCAGAAATCCCTATGCTCAAGCGGTTTCAAGCTTTATTTGACACCATTATCGGTTTAGCGCCTCTGTTGGGACTTCTCGGCACAATTTTAGGATTAATTCGCTCATTTGCTGGATTGGATATTGGTGATGTCGGAGGTACTAAAACTGGTGCAGTCACTGCTGGTATTAGTGAAGCTTTAGTTGCTACCGCCTCAGGATTGGTTGTGGCTATCTTTGTGCTTTTAGGAGCCAGCATCTTCCGGGGACTATACCAACGGCAGATAGCAATGATTCAAGAGTACGGCGGACAGCTAGAAATACTCTTCCTCGATCGCTATGAACAACATGATCGCCACGAACAACAGGAGAAGTCCTATGGATCTAGATGATAATGAACCAGATTTACAACCATTTATAAATGTAGTACCTTTGATTGATGTAATGTTTGCCCTTTTGACATTTTTTATTATGTCAACGCTGTTTTTAACGCGATCGGAAGGGTTGCCAGTAAATCTACCGAAGGCAGCTACGGCGCAGGAACAGCAAATTCCGACTAAAGTTACCATCACGGTAGATGAAAAAGGTCAGGTAAGCCTAAATCGCGATCCAATAGCAGTTAATGATTTAGCAGGGCGAGTGCGGACTTTAGTTGGTTCTAACCCAGATACGTTGGTGATTATTAATGCCGATCAAAAAGTCTTGCATGGTGAGATAGTGGGGATAATGGATCAAGTACGTCAGGTGAAGGGTGCAAGGCTAGCGATCGCTACCCAAAAATAAGAAGTATAAATACTGTTTATCTCAATACTTCAAGATGTTTTGACCCAGGCTAACATCTTTCCATCGATTAAAATCACTTGCTTCAAATTCACCAACCATTTTAACAACACTAGCAGCCAGAATTAACGGAAACTCTATATTCTGGCTCTTAACTGCAAACTCCTTTTTGTCTAATAGACCTATCCGAAATATAAATACGGCATAAAAAAGTGGTAGAAGAATAAAA
>NZ_JAVRBM010000134.1:0-15043 GCF_034531255.1 Nostoc sp. ChiQUE01b
GTTCGCTATCATACCTTCATTTGGCGACTTTCTTAAACACCTACCCTTGAAAGGGCAGGGGGCAGGGGGAATGGGGAATGGGGAATGGAGACAAGAAAGAAGGGGGAGACAAGGGAGAGATTTTCAATAATTCCTCCTTGTCTCCTAGTCTCCTCTGCACCCCTGCACCCCTGCTCCTCTGCTCCTCTGCACCCCTGCCCTCATCTCTCCACTCCCCTAAGAAGGCTGAATATTAACTTAGATTAAAAATGCTCTCAGAAAATGAAGCTCTGATTAAATGTGCTGCAAAGCAATCCCTAAGTAGTACCCTTGGCTATAACCTCCATACTGCAAGGTTTTTGCAGATTTAATTCGCTTTTTATATCACCAGCATGGGCTGTAACTGCTAGCCGTTTATTTTAATGAAAACTTAAGATTTTTGACAGATTGGCTGCTTTGGAGCGATCGCCCGTATTCTAGAAATTGACAAACCGCTATTTGGCTTTTGTCATCTCTACTCACGGAGTTTGTCTTAAATGACTATTTTTACTAACTTTCTCCGCTCCTTAGTACTCACAATCATTTTTAGTTTTGTCGTTCCCATGTTTTTCATTGGCGGTGGATTCCTCCTTCTATCCCTCATTGGTTACTTCCCTGGTTTACAAGACTTAACTGAGGCGATCGCAACTCAGATTATACATTTTCTCGCCACCTTCGGCAGTGGAACTCCTCTACGCGGATTATTTGTAATTAGCTTGACCTGTAGTTTTGTTGGGGCACTGTTTGATATGTTTGTTTATTATAGGTATCAAATTTTACGAATAAATTCTTAAGTAGTAAAATAGCTTCATTAGGAGATTATTGGGCTGTAGAAGACAGGAAAAGTTATATTTCTAAGAGTGAAAGTACTACCGGTCTTAACTTAAATAGAGATTAGTGTTGCTGAATCAATTTTTATTAATTAAATTAAGTATTGAAGTAATTGATTAAATATTTATATATAGCAATCCGATTTGATTCGGTGAATTACTCGTAGGGACTCTTTACTGGGGAAGGTGGGGCCCCTGAAGGGGATAAGGGGTAATGGGGACTGGGAAGAAGGAATACAGTAAGAGGCAGCGGCTCTAACCTTTTTAACCCGCACCAAATTCGGTGTATTGCCTTACTAACGGTTCATGAAATGCCAAAACAATATCTTCCTTTGGGACTCCTAACTTTACTAAGTCATTGGCAATACCAATCTCAGTGCCATCGTATTGTATCCAAATCTTCCCATCTTTGATATCAAGATGCAAAACACAGCCATATTGCCGTCGTCGATTCTTCCAGCCTACGTATACTAATTGATAGTGATCGTGAATAAGATCAAAAATGACTTGTTTTTCTATTTCAGTTTTTGACGAACCTCGACTAGCATATTCTGCAAGTAATTGTTGAATATAACCTCGATATTGGTCTAATTTTTCCATTCTACAATCACCTCATTTACAGGATCGTAAACGATTAGCTTTAGTTGAGAGCGTTGAATAACAATTTGAATAAATTGCAATGCGAAGAAGCTGCTGTAAGTTCCTAAAGGAACAGCTAAGTATAAAACTCGTTCTGGTTCTTGAATCTCTAAAGCAATTTTATAGTTGAAACATTGACCCAATGCTGTATGAAATTCGTAAATATTTGATGCACCAAGAAAACTCTTAATCTCAACCGCTATTTTCTCTCCGGCTCTCTCAGCTGCTAATATCGCCTCTGCACCCAAATCAATGTACATTTCAACCCCACGAGTTCAATTTCTAGAGGATCATCTGTAATCACCCAACCTTCTTTCTCTAGCCCTTTTTTAACAGCATCATGAAAAACATCTCTTGCAGCCATTCAAATATAACTTTTTTAATTACGTAAATGCGGGAAGTGCGGCTTCCCGCAGGGTATTACGAATTAGTATTGTCTCTAAATATAGCACTGCTAAAGTCAATGTGTGACCTCATCGATATTCTTGATATTCCTGAACTCTGGATATTAGGGCTGATGCATAGACACAAAGAGAAGGAGTACCCGACCTGACTTTTCACCTCATGTGGAAAAACCCACAAAAAACCTAACCCCCTACTCGCATCGGGAAGTGGGAAAATTCAAAGTCTCTCTTCTTCTAAGAGAGAGATTTAGAGAGGTTTTCCAGATACCATGAAAAGTCAGATACCCGACGACTGAAGTCTGTTAACGAAGCTGATAGATCCCGGCAATTCTGGAGGGCCACTGCTCAACTCTAATGGGCAAGTAATTGGTGTCAATGCTCGATTGACTGTTACCTTAGCAGAAAATGGTATCTACTATCTGTTGGCTAACACTTTTGAAGCAGGAAAATCTGGTAGTTACAGTTTACGCGCAGCGATATCTCAGCAGTAATTTATTTTTAGTTGGTGAATTATTGGGTATAAATAAACATACTCAGATCCCCGACATCTCAAAGAAGTCGGGGATCTATCTTTTGAGTATTTTATGTTTAATTAGGTTGCTATACACTCCCTAAAATTTAAACTACTGCTGCTGTTGCCTTGACTGCAAAAATTTTATTAATCACATCTTCTACCACCTTATCTGGGGTAGAAGCACCAGAAGTAATTCCCACAACAATTTCTCCATCTGGTAGCCAGTTTTCTGTAGTTATTAACTGCCCATTTAATTGCCGATGTTCAATAGAATATGCTGATTTCAGGCGTTGAACACTATCAATATGATAAGAAGGAATTCCTCGCTCATAAGCAATTTGTTGCAATTGAGTAGTATTCGATGAATTAAACCCACCAATTACTACCATCAAATCTAAATTATGTTCCACTAATTCCAACATGGCATCTTGCCGTTCTTGGGTTGCATCACAGATAGTATTGAAGCTTTGGAAATGCTGAATTAACTCAGTGGGGCCATACTTATGTAACATAGTCCGCTCAAAAAGCTTGCCGATTTGCTCAGTTTCGCCTTTAAGCATGGTAGTTTGGTTAGCAATGCCAACTCTTTCTAAATCGCGATCGGGGTCAAATCCTGCTGAACAAGCTTTCGCAAATTTTGTCAGAAATTCTTCACAGTTGCCACCATTGATAATATAGTCAGCAACATATTCTGCTTCTGGCAAATTCAACACAATTAAATACTTGCCAGCGAAAGAACTAGTCGCAACTGTTTCTTCGTGCTTATATTTACCGTGAATTATTGATGTATAGTCAATTTTTTTGTGCTTTTCTACTGTATTCCAAACTTTAGAGACCCAAGGACAAGTTGTATCAACAATTTTGCAGCCTTTATCGTGAAGTATCTGCATTTCTTGAACGCTAGCCCCAAAAGCAGGTAAGATGACTACATCACCAGTACCAACAACAGAAAAGTCTTTTTTAGTTCCTTCAATGGGGATAAATTCTACTTCCATCTCCTGCATCCGCTGATTTACAGAAGGGTTGTGGATAATCTCGTTAGTAATCCAGATGTGTTCTGTGGGGAAGTGCTGACGAGTTTCGTAGGCCATTGCTACAGCCCGTTCTACACCCCAGCAAAAGCCAAAGGCTTGTGCTAGTCGGATTGTCACATCACCCCGTTGCAGAGTGTAATTGCGATCGCGAATTTCCTGAATCAAGTTACTCTGATACTCAGATTGCAACTGGGTGGCAATTTCTGCTTGATGACCAAAGCCCTTGCGATTGTAATTTTCTGAATGTTGGAGGCTGCGCTTAAAAGCTTTTGTATCCATTAGATTTTTCTATTTAAATCACTATTGCTTATTTTCTCGCGCCTAGACGCGATTGATACAGAGTTGTCTTCAAAGATATTACTTCTTTTTGGGCTTTAGCCTTTTTCTGTCGCAGGAGGTTGACGCTGGGGTTTTAATTCAATCTCGCTATAAATCTGCAATGCAGAACGCCAAACCATATAGCCTTCAGGACTTAAGTGTAAGCCATCAGTAGTAAATTCGCGGCGGAGATTTCCTTGCTTGTTGGTAAACAGGGGATGTAAATCGAGATATTTGACACCTTTTTTGGTAGATATGCTTTGCAGTTGCCGATTCAACTCGCGAATGCGACTATTGGCAACAGCCAATAGTTTATCTCGTCCTTTCCAAGTTGCTTCTTCTGCTCCATGTGGCAAAATCGATTGGACAACAATTTGCGCTGTAGGATGCGTCTTTTGTAGGTAATTGATAATTTGCCGCTGATTATCTAAAATTTCTCCATTGCTCATCCCCCGAATTAGGTCATTAATGCCAATCATCACAAAAATCACCTCTGGCTGGGTGCGATCAAATATTTTTAATCTTTTCAAGAGTCCATTGCTGGTTTCGCCAGAAATTCCTTGATTGAGCCAATTTTTACCTTCGGGTAATAACTCAGGGGGAAACCACAAACTCAGAGAATCTCCCGCCAGGATGGTTAGATGCGGAGGATGTTGGTCAGCAGCGACCTTGGCTTCTTGGTTGAGGATATCTATCCACTCTTGATAAGTAAGTTGGTGACGGCGACCTAAATCAGGTGTAGCAATTTGCGGTGAGTTGTTCAGGTTGATTGGCTCTGGGGATGTTACTATCCCAAAAAAAGCGGTCAATCTCTGCTGTTGCCAAATTAGCAGGATGACCGCCAACATTAGGATGCCGTTGGTTAACAGCGAGAAAAATGCCCAGATAGGAAAGGTTTTAAGAGATGTAGACACGACTAGCGAAATTTACCAATTATTTGAATCAAATTTTAACGCTAGCGATCGCAAATTACACAATCTTAAATTGGGCATTGGGGAGTGGGGGAGAATAATAACTCCCTACTCCCTACTCCCTACTAAGTGGGACGATCGCCAAACTCGGAGTTGTAACCTTCTTCGCCGTGTTCGTTGATATCTAAACCTTGCAACTCTGCTTCCTCTTTGACTCGCAGCCCGACTGTAGCATCGATAACTTTGAGAATAATCCATGTACCAACACCTGCGATCGCATAAGCAACGGCAATTGCTACTAGTTCAACTCCCAATTCACCCAAATTACCACGCAGCACTCCGTCTTTACCTCCTCCGTTGACTTGAGTCGTGGCAAAAATGGCCGTTAAAATTGCCCCCACTGTACCACCAACACCATGCACGGGAAAGGTATCTAAAGCATCGTCAATTTCTAGCTTGTGCTTGAAACTCACAGCATAAAAGCAAACAAAGGCAGTGATGAAACCAATTAAAATCGCTGATAGCGGTGTGACAAATCCGGCGGCGGGGGTGATACCCACCAAACCAGCAACGGCTCCTGTAGCTGCTCCCACGGCGGTTGGTTTACCTCGTAAAACGCTTTCCAAAATTAGCCACATTAAAGCCGCTGCTGCTGCTGATGTATTGGTAGCAACAAAGGCTGTTGTTGCTAAATTTGTTATTAAATTACCAGAAGTTCCACTGGCAGCAGATAGGGCGCTCCCAGCGTTGAAACCAAACCAACCAAACCATAGCAAGCCAGCACCCAGTAAAATAAACGGAACGTTGTGCGGCGGGCTAAGACGATCCGGATGGGTTTTCCGAGGCCCAAGGACGAGCGCTGCTACTAGGGCTGAAACCCCAGAACTAATATGAACTACTGTGCCGCCTGCAAAATCGAGGGCACCTAATCCACCGTACAAACCCAAGAATCCACCTTTTGCCCAGACCATGTGTGCCAGAGGGGCGTAAACAAAGGTTGACCACAGTAGAACAAACAGCGAATAGGCGCGGAAACTCATCCGCTCAACGATCGCCCCAGAAATTAAGGCTGGGGTAATAATGGCAAACATGGCTTGGTAGATCATGAATGCCTGATGGGGTATTGTTCCGGCATAAGAGACGACTTCCGGCGGGTTTGACCCTTTGAGATAATCGGTGATCTCTAACCCGACACCATTCAACCCAAGCCATTGCAATCCACCGATGAACGGTAAACCGGGCGCAAAGGCCAGACTATAGCCCCACAGAATCCAGGTAACTCCGACGATCGCCATTAACACAAAGCTCATCATCAATGTGTTTAGGATGTTGCGCGATCGCACAAATCCACCATAGAAAAACGCCAATCCTGGTGTCATTAGTAGCACAAGTGCTGCTGAAATCAGCATAAATGCTGTGTCTCCAGTATCAGCAGTAGGCGGGGCAGTAGTTGGGGTTTGGGCAAAAGCATTGCCCATCAACGGCCCTCCTAAAAACAGTAGGGTGATAGCTCCAATCATCACAACTTTCTTCAACACTTCTTTTTCTTCCTAAACACCAATGATTTGTATCCTTAACTACATTTGATTACTTTTATTGACACATTTTTGTCTTGAAAGTTACTTAACCTGAAATTTCTTGAAATGTTAACAAAAATATAAACCGGATTGTAGTTGCCAAGATTTAAATTAGCGTATAAACACGCAATCATTACATTGCATCTTTATTTTTTGAAGAATAGAAGAATAGTATCTTATTCAAGCCTGACAAAATTCCAAATTTTTATTTACCTACTGTTACAAAGCAAAATAATTGTGATATTTGACAAATATTGTAAATTATCGCCAGTATTTCAGAGAATTTACACAAATATACAGTAGATTTCACATTCTCTACGAACGTGAACAGCGTGTCAAAGACAAAGGCTATGCCAATGTGAGTTACAGAGATACCTATTCGTGCGATCGTGATCGTCTCCTAGAGAAGAAAGAAGCAAGTAGCGTCAGGGTTGGAGGGAAGTATACCTCATGTAGTTGCAAAATGCTGCATCATGAGTTTTCTTTATATCTCCCGCATAAACACGTAGATATCTAGATGCTTGCTTTTGACAGGTTAGTTGCGAAAAAACTTTTGCAATTTTGCGTGAGATTATTATCTGTTTCAAAGGGAACAATATAAAAGTTATTGGTCAAAAAAAATTATATAGAAATTTTACTTAAGTTCTAGGAGCAAACATGATAATTAAAACACTTACTAAAGCTAAACATACTCCGATTAAGTCGTAGCGGTCTGGAATTACCCCGTCTACCTTCCAACCCCAAAGCATTGCCATTGCGATAAACACGCCGCCATAAGCCGCATACACTCTGCCAAAATTTGTTGGTTGTAGAGTTGCAATAACCCCATAGAAAGCTAAAGCAATTCCCCCCAATATGCCCAACCAGGACGGCTTACCTTCGCGTAACCACAACCAGATCAAGTAGCTGCCCCCAATTTCCAATAAACCAGCCCACAAAAAATACAGCAGGGACTTAATCATTTGACCGATTATTTAATAACATATAACTCAGTAAAATTACGCTAACGCTTTTAAGTAAACTATTGTCATTAATTAAAGGTAAGTTTGTTGACGAAATTGGGTACTGGGTACTGGGTACTGGGGACTGGGTAGCGGGGAATGGCAAGAAACAAGATAAGTACTAAGGACTTCTTTTTTAATAATTACCCCTTATCCCCAGAGGGGGCCCCACCTTCCCCAATCCCCATTCCCTATTCGCCAATCCCCAGAATGTAGATAAGGCTCAAGGATGAAAGCACCATTACCTGATAACGAAGCCCAGAGAATCGAGGCACTTTTGCAGTATAAAATTCTTGATACGTCATCGGAAGCCACCTTTGACGATCTGACTCGTTTAGCCTCGTATATTTGTCAGACTCCTATTGCCTTAATTAGCTTAATTGATACAAATCGCCAATGGTTCAAGTCAAAAGTTGGTTTGGATGCCCCAGAAACACACCGAGATTTCGCATTCTGTGCCCATGCCATTCTCCAGCCTGATGTTTTGGTCGTACCTGATGCAAAATACGATCAACGGTTCGCAACAAATCCACTGGTGATATCTGATCCAAATATTCGGTTTTATGCTGGTGTACCTCTAACGAACCCTGAAGGATACGCCCTCGGAACCCTATGTGTAATTGACTACGTACCACGAGAACTTAATCCAGAACAAATAGAGGCATTACGAACTTTAGGTCGTCAAGTGATTAAGCAACTGGAATTGCGGCGAAATTTAGCAAGTTTGGTACTTGTTACCAAGAAAGGCAAACAGGCACAGATGGTACGCAAGCAATTTTTCAAAAAGATTGCAGCAAGTTTTGGTTTGTCGTCAATAATTTTACTTCTGATTGGGGTGGTTTCTTATCAAAATACAAGAGTATTTAGTAATATTAATCGCAGTATAGTAAAAAATACTTATAAAAAACTTAACAGTCTAGAGGAAATACTGTCCCAGGTAAAGGATGCTGAGATTGGACAACGTAGTTACATCTTCACTGGAGAAAAACTTTATCTAAAACCGTATCAAACAGCACTTGGTAACGTCGATCAAGAAATTGCCAAGTTGAAGAATTTAACAGTAGATCAACCGAATCAACAAAAGCAGATTGCAAGGCTTGAATTTCTGATCGCGGCTAAACTTACTGAACAAAAACAGACTATCGATTTGCGCCAGAACAAGGGATTAGAGGCGGCGTTGCAAGTACTGCCAAGAAACGACCGCCAAAATCTCATGGATGATATCCGCAAGGCGATCAATGAGATGGAAAACGAGGACAGGGGACGAATCCGACAGCAGTCACAAGCAGCAAAGACTTGGACTCGGAACACAATTGTGACACTGGCGATCGCTATAAGCCTAAGTTTTATTGTTCTTGTTATAGTTTACTACTCGATCTATCGTCAGGTTACAGAGCAAAAGAGGACAGAAGAAACCTTAAATCAAGAACGCAACTTTATCTCAGCAGTCCTTGATACAGTGGGTGCGTTGGTAATAGTTTTCGATTCTCAAGGGCAAATCGTTCGTTTCAATCAAGCCTGTGAGCAAATAACTGGTTACTCCTTTGATGAGGTGAGGGGTAGGTATTGCTGGAACTTGTTTCTACCTCCTGAAGAGGTAGAGCCAGTCAAAGCAGTTTTTGACCAGTTACGATCTGGTCAACTTTCCAATGAGTACGAAAATTATTGGGTAATGAAAGATGGTAGTCGGCGGTTGATTGCCTGGTCGAATACCACTTTAAAAGACTATGACAGCTGTGTTGAGTACATTGTTGGTACTGGTATTGACATTACCGATGCCAAACGGACACAACAGCATCTGACAGCACAATATGCTGCAACCCGCGTCTTAGCAGAGTCCGCCACAATTAGCGAAGCTACTCGCCAAATCTTGCAAGGAATCTGTGAGAGTTTGGCATGGGATTTGGGTGAAATTTGGATGGTGGATTGGCAGGCAAATGTGTTGCGTTTTCTTGATATCTGGCATAAACCATCCCTTGAAATGCAAGAGTTTGAAACACTCAAGCGCCAAACCACCTTTGCACGAGGAATTGGACTACCTGGACGGGTTTGGGCTAATTCTGAATCTGTTTGGATCGCTGATCTCGCTAAAGATATTAATTTCCCTAACTTCAAAATAGCTGCTCAAGTAGGACTACACGCAGCTTTTGGTTTTCCGATCCGCAGCGGTAACAAAATCCTCGGTGTGATTACCTGCTTCAACCGGGAAATCCAGCCGCTTGACGAAGATTTAGTAAAAGCGATGAATTCTATCGGTGAGCAAGTGGGGCAATTTATCCAGCGTAAACAGGCCGAAGAAGAAATACAACGCCAAAATTTGCGATCGCAACTATTTACCGAAATCACCCTGAAGATTCGTCAGTCTTTGGACATCGAAGAAATTCTCCAAATCACTGTCGAGGAGGTACAAAAGATTCTCCAGACTGACCGAGTTTTAATCTATCAGCTTTTGCCAGATCAGTCTGCAAACACCGTTATTGAAGCAGTAGTTTCTGGCTTACCAGCAATCAAAGAGCAAAATAACACCGCCCCCTACTTTGAAGCAGAATATCTCCAACAGTACTATCTACAGCAGTATCGTCAAGGAAAGATTTTCGGACTGGATAACTTGGATCTCCTGGAAGTTGAACAAAGCCATCTGGAATTAATGCAACAGTTTGGGGTGAAAGTCAATTTAGTTGTGCCGATTCTTGTTAAAGAAGAACTTCGCGGTTTGCTCATAGTTCATCAGTGTGACGATTCCCACCACTGGTCTAGCTTTGAAACTGATCTTTTACGGCAAATAGCCGACCAAGTAGGTATTGCTTTAACCCAAGCCCAACTATTAGCAGCAGAAACTCGTCAGCGACAAGAACTTGAAATTGCCCGTCGCCAAGCCGAATTAGCTTCTCAGACGAAAAGTGCCTTTTTGGCAAATATCAGTCATGAAATTCGCACGCCGATGAACGCTGTATTGGGAATGACCAGTTTAGTGTTAGATACTCCCTTAGACGAAGAACAGCGAGATTTTATTGAAACAATTCGGAGTAGTGGAGACGCCCTTTTAAGTTTAATCAACGAGATTTTGGATCTTTCCAAACTTGAAGTTGGAGAGATGGCTCTCGAAACACTCGATTTTGACCTATCCACTTGTGTAGAAGATGTGGTGGAATTATTGGCTCCCTCAGCCCATAACAAGGGATTAGAAATTGCCGCACTGATCGATCGCAACGTCCCCACCCAACTCAAAGGAGATACTGGTAGGCTGCGGCAAATTTTGATGAACTTAATCAGCAACGCGATCAAATTTACCAGCGCTGGCGAAGTATTAGTACAAGCCGAATTGCGTACGCTTTCTCCAACTACAGCCACCATCCATTTTGCCATTACAGATACAGGTCTTGGCATTAGCCCTGAAGACCAACGCAAACTCTTTACGCCATTTACACAAGTGGATGCTTCGACCACTCGCAAGTATGGTGGTACCGGTTTGGGATTAGCCATCTGTAAACAACTTGTAACTTTGATGGGAGGAGTGATTGGGGTAGAAAGTCAGATGGACAAAGGATCTAAGTTTTGGTTTGAGGTGCTTTTTACCAAACAAGTTGAGCCTGTTGAGCCAAAATGCGAACGCGGACTTTTGCAAAATTGCCGCTTATTGATAGTGGATAATAACGCTACTAATTATAAAATTATCTCCCATCAAGCTACTCATTGCGGAATGGAGGTAGATCGAGCTGACAGTATTGCTGCGGCCCTTAAAATGATTCAGCAAGCTAGCAAGCAGGGGAAATCATATCATGTTGCCTTGGTTGATCTGCAAATACTCCAAACAAATAGCATGACAATAAAAGAACAAATTCAAGCCAATTCTGCAATTGCTGAGATACCTTTGATTCTGCTCGCCTCTACTAATCAACGGGATGAAGTACAACAGGCGCTCAAAATCGGATTTGCTGCTTATCTATTCAAACCCATTAAGCCATCACGACTCCTTGATACCATTATAAATATTTTAGAAACTCAGCCGGAATCAGCACAAGAGTTTAGAGGCAGCAGGCTAGAAGTTACAGAAGAAATTCCGAGTACAGAAACTTCAGGTATTCTAACTTCTTCTCCTAACTCCTCTAGTAAATCCAAGTTAAGAATTCTCTTAGCCGAAGATAATTTGGTGAATCAAAAAGTAGCATTAAAGCAACTCCAGAGTTTGGGCTATAAAGCCGATGTCGTTGCCAATGGAAAGGAAGTTTTGCAGCTATTAGAAAAAATTCCTTACGATTTGATTTTAATGGATTGCCAAATGCCAATTCTCGATGGTTTGGAAACCACAAAAGAAATTCATCGTTGGCAAGAACATGCTTTTGCATTGGGTCATCGTCCTGTGGTGATTGCGATGACAGCTAATGTGATGAAAGAAGACAAACAAACGTGTCTAAATGCCGGAATGGACGACTATTTGAGTAAGCCAGTATTTAAAGAAAAATTGGCTGAGACTTTAGAGCATTGGACAGGTGTGATCGTTTCCCAACAAGAAGGAGTTGTCTCTGAACAGACAGTTTCCACTGACTTAGCAATTGATTGGGAACACTTGCATCAGATATCGGGAAACGATCAAGAATTTGAATTAAATCTATTGCAAATATGCGTTGAAGATATTAAACCCCGTTTAGAGATAATTAAAGCAGCGATCGCGGCTGATGACTTTGGGCAAATAGCGCGAGAAACTCATCACCTTAAAGGTGCTAGTGCCAACATTGGAGCCACAACTATGTACTTAGCAACTGACAAACTAGAACAACTAGCTAGCGATCAAGACCTTAAAGGTACTACTAATTTAATTTTAGAATTAGAAGAATTTGTCAACTGCATTCAATATTTTTTAATTAAAAACAAAGTCGTGAAGGAGGCAGGAGGCAGGAGGCAGGGGGCAGATGGTCACTGAGGAGCAATTATCGCATTATCTTCCAGTGTCAGCAACACGGCTATGAGATAATGCTCTTTTACACAAAACTTATGACTGCCGTTTATATTCAAGACGAAACCGAGTTCGATACGCTGCTTGAAACCGAGCCGTTATTTGTAGTAGATTGCACGGCTACTTGGTGCGGTCCGTGCAAACTCATTGCCCCGTTGATAGATCAACTAGCAGCACAGTACAGCGCTCGTGTCAAGGTCTTTAAGCTAGACCTCGACACCAACCAGCCTGTCGCTAAACGATTTGGCATTCGTAATATTCCCGTTGTCATGCTCTTTAAGCAAGGCAAGTTGGTAGAAACAATGGTCGGTGTTAAGCCCTACGAAGAATTTAGCAGCACCCTCGATAAATATTTGAATTGATATTATTTGAGCTAGTATCTTTATTGCTGGAGTATTTGCGGGTTGGTTGGGAAGCTGTCAGGACAAAAATGTTGATCCAGCTACAAGCTAGTTGATATGGTTGAATATGCTGAGTTGGTGCTTGAAACCCTTGATGGGCAATAATAAAAGGCTTTATCTTTAACGTTTGAGTCCTGGCACTTAAATTGAGGACATAACCGCCTATAAGCTTTGATTTTAAAGGAAAATTCTAGGGTTTAATTAAAGTTTCAGCTTGACACCTATTGAAGAGCCAAAAATTCATACACAAAAACATCGAAAAACACCTATTTTATGTCCTAATCTACCTGGCGATCGCTATAACGCCTATTTAAAGGCGTTCCCTACCAACACGCACCCAACGGTAGCCGTAGCCTTCAAGTTGTATGCCGCTTTCTGGATGTTTGATCGGCTCATAGGGTTTATCTCCAAGCAAATCAATCCAATGGGATTCGCTCTTGCCGCTTAACTTGAGAGTTACTGTACAACCATCTTTTGCCAGATTATGAAGGGCTACAACCGTTCCATCGCGCCACTGATAGCGTAGAGCTAACACTCCTGAGTTATCTGTCTCAATCAGTTCCCAACTTCCCCAACCGAACTCTGGACATTCTTTAAGCATCCGAATTGCTCGTTCCATCCAGTTTAAAAGTGAGTTGGGATCTCTTCTTTGAGCAATGACATTCAGGTGTGGGTAGCCATATTCCCCTTCTTTGATGACGGGGAGAATAAGTTGATCGCTAGGAGCGGTCGAGAACCCTCCATTAGACTCGGCTGACCATTGCATTGGGGTGCGGCTGGCGTCGCGTTGTTTCAACGATAAGTCATCTCCCATGCCAATTTCTTCGCCCGCCTTCAGGACTGGTGTTCCTGGCATAGTAAACATCAGGCTGTAAGCCAGACGAATCCGACGCTCGTCTCCTTGAACCAAAGGTGGAAAGCGACGGCGAATACCGCGATCATAAATCCACACCTGCTCTTTATTCTGATGAAATTTGGTCAATATTTCTTCTCGTTCCGATTCAGAGAGCTTGTCTAACGACAATTCATCATGATTGCGGATAAAGTGCGCCCACTGACAAATATCTGGAATCTCTGGCGGTGCTTTCAATCCTTCTATAAGAGGAGCTGCTGCTTCGCGAGCCAAGGCAAGCATGAGATATTGATTAACGATAAAGCTAAACAACATCTGCAATTTATCGCCATCGTCGAAATATTTTGGTACATCCTCCATTGAGACATTCGCTTCTGCCAAAACGATCGCATCTCCTCGTCGCCAGGAAAGAAAGTTCCGCATCTGTTGCAGATAACGGTAAGGGTCTTTAATATCTGCCTGTTTTTCAATACCCTTTAGCTCAATTAAAAACGGAGCTGCATCAACTCTAAAGCCAGAAATCCCCAGTTGGAGCCAAAATCCCATGATTTTGTCGAATTCCTCCCGAACTTGAGGATTGCCAATATTCAAATCTGCCTGATGCTCAAAGAAGCGATGAAAGTAATAGGCTCCGGCTTCCTGATTGAATGTCCAGGTAGTTTGTTGATAGCCAGGGAAAATAATTCCTGACTCGGCATCAGCAGGTTTTTCCTCTGACCAAACATAATAATTCCGGTATTTAGAATGCGGATCTTTGCAAGCAGCTTTAAACCAAGGATGGTCAGTCGAGGTGTGATTAATTACTAAGTCAACAATAACGCGCATACCGCGATCGTTTGCCTGACGGAGAAATTCTACAAAGTCTCCTAATGTTCCCAAACGCGGATCTACACTGTAATAATCCGTGACATCATAGCCGTTATCTCGGTTTGGTGTGGGATAAAATGGCATGAGCCAAATACAGTTAATGCCTAAGCCTGCAATATAATCTAAGCGCTCAATCAGTCCCTCAAAGTCTCCTATGCCATCGCCGTTACCATCTATAAACGTTTCAACATCGATGCAATAGATGACAGCACTTTTATACCAGAGGTTTAGCATAATACTCACAGCGATCACTTTCGCCATCGTATCTTTTTTTGGTTTTTCTTAAATATCTGTCGATAGAGTTAGATTTGCTGGCGTTGCTGAATCAAGGGATGGGTAATGCGATTGCCCAACATGGCAATGCTGTCGGGCGATGGCTTCCATGACACTACATCAAGGACAATTGCCCAATCCATCCCGACCCTTGACATTATGTAAGTAATGTACTACATTTGTAGTATACAAGAACAGCCTCCTCAAAAGCATTGCAATAATGCTTTCTTGGGTCTGTAGCTCTAACGGTAGAGTTCCCAGATGTCACTTGTGCCCTGACAGAAAAAGCTTACATACTTGCTCAATGGTAGAGCGATCGTCTCTTAAACGATAAGTGCAGGTTCAATTCCTGCGGTGTTACCACAGCTTTTTCAACTTGCATGAGGTGTGAGTGTAACGCGAATTTCTCACAAACAATAAAAAATCAATTTATATGGACTGATGTTAGA